>JAJAYN010000562.1 GCA_026786225.1 Burkholderiales bacterium
GTGTACGTGGCATCGCCGAAAGCAAGAATCGGATAAAAAATGAAACCGAGCAAAATCAGCCCGATTGCAAATCCCGTGCCCTTGCCGAAAACTTTGGCAAGACTGACCGAGACAAGAATCAAGACGATAAAGTTGACGAAGGGGATCAGCATTCCGATGATCCACCACCATGGCTTGCCGACAATATTCAATAGGACAATGAAGTTATAGATTGGGATAATCGCTGCCCAGCCAGGCTGCCCAGCCTTGGTAAAGATCTTCCATGCGCTGGCGATCATCAATACGATAAAAACAAGACTAATCAAACCCCCAACAACTCCCATGCCACCGGCATCTGCTTCCATTTTTGAACTCCCTTGGTTACGTGTACGAAATTCGAGTCTACCCTGCCTTAGCTGCAATTGTTAAAACTTTCAACGATTTTCAGGGTGCGCAAAATTCAAAAATCCTGTAGGCAGCCGACCCCATTTCATGCGCCTGGCATTGTCAACGCCGTCACAGATTCAACACCGAACCAGCGCATTAGGCCGCGCCGATTGCGGGAATGTCTGGGCGCGGATTTGCTTTCCGCAATTTCCTGAAAGCGTGAGATCGCGCGCGCGAAGCGATGGCGCCAGTGTGTTTTGTTCGCTGCAAACTAATTCAAGTCCAGCGCGTGCGCCTTGAGCTCTTCAAGCGCCACGACATCGAGTGCACGTTCGTGAGTGGCCGCAAGCACAATACGCGGCGCAACACCGGCGAGGAACGCGTCTTCCCAGCGAGAAACGCAGACGCACCACTTGTCCCCAGGATTCAAGCCGGGGAAACCGAATTCGGGATGTGGCGTGGAAAGATCGTTGCCGGTACGTTTACTGAAGGCCAGAAACGCTTCCGTCATCCGCGCGCATACCGTGTGGGAGCCGTGATCGCTATCGTCCGTACTGCAATGACCGTCGCGATAGAAACCCGTCATCGGCGAAGTGCAACAGCTTTCCAGTTCGCCACCGAGTACATTTTTCTGCGTCATATTCAACTCTCTTCAGATTTATGTAAAGCCTGCCAGCGCGATGATGCGGCATCGTCGCTCGCGCGTGCTTCGACCCAGCGCTCCCCTTTTTGGGTTGATTCCTTTTTCCAGAATGGTGCGCGTGTTTTCAGAAAATCTATGATGAACTCGCAGGCCTGAAAGGCATCACCCCGGTGTCCACTGGCAACAATCACCAGTACGATTTGATCAGTGGGCATCAATTGACCAACGCGGTGAATCACCGTCGCATTGATGACGTCCCATCGCGCACATGCCTGATCGACAATATCGACCAAGGCTTTTTGCGTCATCGCGGGGTAATGTTCGAGCGTGAGCGTCGATACCCCTGCGCCATCGTTGATGTCCCGCACCAAGCCCACGAATAACGCGATCCCGCCGATTTTGGCGTTGCCTGCTCTGAGCGCATCTACTTCTGCGCCCAGATCGAAGTCTTCAGTTTGTACGCGGATTGTTGGCATCTGCACCCCATGCAACCGGGATTAAATCATCCGCCCGTGACGGGAGGGAATATGGCAACTGCATCGCCGACCTGCAGGACTGTATCCATTACCGCCATCTCCTCATTGACCGCAACCCGCCAACGTTTGTCCGGCCCCAGTGCATCGAACCAGGAATCGCCGCGCGCGCGAAGCACAACAATAAGCGCAGCAACGGTCGCCGGTGCGGGTAACGCAATGTGTTCGCTCGCTATGCCAAATGTTTCGCGCAGACTCGCAAAATACAACACGTTCAACATCATTTCACCACGTGGATTGCGGCGTTGCGCAAGCCAAGATATCGGACGATGAACTGCGCTACCGCATCCGCGTCGTCAAGCTCAAATTGCGGCAGTTCGGTGGCAAGAGATTCGTCACTCGCCACGGCGATCACCGACTGGTCCTCGGGAAACAGCAAAGGCTTTTCAGAAAGCTTGCGATGCACTTCAATCTTTGGCATGGCGTGATGTTTCCAACCTTCCACGATCACCACATCGCAAGGCGAAAAATTCTTGAGCTGTTCTTCGAGCGTCGGCTCGGTCGCGCCACGCAACTCATGCATCATCGCCCAGCGGTTACTCGACGTGATCAATACTTCGCTGGCACCCGCCAGCCGATGACGATGCGAATCTTTACCCGGATGGTCGAGGTCAAATTCATGATGCGCGTGTTTGATGAGGGAAACCCGAAACCCGTCTTTAACGAGCAGGGGAATGACCTTCTCGATCAAGGTGGTTTTGCCGCTGCCGGAGTAGCCTGCGATACCGATGATTTTCATGTCGCCAATCTAGCAGAAATGAATCTTCACATCGCAGGCAGCGCGGGTACGAAGCACTGTTACTTCACCTCAAGTTTTAACGCATTCGCAACAAAGGCGAGCAGGTCGCCGCGCTCGTCGATGATCTTCGAGGTCGGCGTTCCCGCACCGTGGCCCGCCTGCGTTTCAATCCTGGCGAGGATAGGGCCAGTCACACCCGCGCGTCCGAGCGTAGTGACGCTTGCCGCATCCTGCATCTCTGCTGCGTACTTGAAGCTGTGAGCGGGAACCACAC
>JAJAYN010000563.1 GCA_026786225.1 Burkholderiales bacterium
GAAAAGACAAGATGGCAAACATAACTCTTAAAGGCGTCAAAAAATCCTACGGTAAAAACGCCGTGGTACATGGCGTTGATGTTGATATTGCGGATGGTGAATTCATCGTGATTGTGGGGCCTTCGGGCTGTGGAAAGTCGACGTTGCTGCGCATGATTGCGGGATTGGAAATCATTTCTGGTGGCGAGATTTCGATTGGCGGCAAGGTGGTCAATGATCTGGAACCTAAGGACCGCGACATTGCGATGGTGTTTCAAAACTACGCCTTGTACCCGCATATGTCGGTGTACGAAAACATGGCTTATGGATTGAAGATTCGCAAGCTATCCAAGTCGGAAATTGAAACGCGCGTGCAGAAGGCGGCCGCGATTCTAGAGCTGGGCTTGCTCTTGCAGCGGAAGCCGCGCGAGCTTTCCGGGGGGCAGCGGCAGCGGGTGGCGATGGGGCGGGCGATCGTGCGCGAGCCTGCAGCCTTTTTGTTCGATGAGCCGCTGTCGAATCTCGATGCGAAACTGCGGGTCCAGATGCGGCTGGAAATCCAGAAGCTGCATCGTGAATTGAAGACCACCAGTATTTTTGTCACCCACGATCAGGTCGAGGCGATGACGCTGGCGCAGCGCATGATCGTGATGAATGCTGGTCGTGCTGAGCAGATCGGCGCGCCGATGGAGGTTTACGACAATCCGGCGTCGATGTTTGTGGCGGGGTTCATCGGCTCGCCCGCAATGAATTTTCTGCCGGGTAAGGTGAAGGGTAGCGTGCTGGAGTTGGCTGACGGCGTCAGCGTGCCGATATCGGTGGGCATTATCGAGAAGGTCAAAGACGGGGATGCGATTACGCTCGGTGTGCGGCCGGAGCACTTCGCGGTAACTGATGCAGGCATGCCGTTTCGCGTCGAGAACGCCGAAGCGTTGGGTGCCGATTATCTCGTACACGGCGTCGTTGCCGGTGCGCTTTGCGTGGTGCGTGTTGATGGGCATTCGCGGCACGCCAATGGCGACAACTTGCACCTGACACCGGCGGCGAACAAGCTCTATTTCTTTGATTCCGCCAGCGGTGCCCGTGTTGGCTAGCGAGGCGTCGACAGCCGAGGAAATTCGCCGTCTTGAGGAATTGACGCTCGCGACCTCGCCGGCGATTCACCAATGCCTTTACGACGGCTGGGTGCTGCGCGCATCCGGCAATGAAGTGCGTCGCGCCAATAGCGCCAGTGCGTTTTATCCGTCGTCAATTGCGCTTGAGGAGAAGATCGCTGTCGTCGAAGGCTGGTATCGCCAGCACGGGCAAGGTGCGATGTTTCGGTTGAACGACATCCTCACACCGCCCGAACTAGACGGCCTGCTCGCGCAGCGCGGCTACACTCGCGAAATGGATACCTACATGATGACCCTTCAACTCTCGGATTTGAAGGTGCCGCCCGATGTACCTGCGGGTCTGCGGGTGATTGAGCGCAGCAGCATTGACGGCATTGCCGATGTGCACCAGTTGAAAGGCAATACGCCGGCGATGGCTGAACGCGACCTTGTACGGCAGTCGCTATGGCGTGGCCCCGAGCGATACCTTGCGCTCAAATCGATCAACGGACTCCTCGGTTGCGGCATGGCGCGTGTGCAAAATGGCCATGTCGGCATTTTCACCATGCGTACGGCAGAAAAATCGCGCGGCAAGGGTTACGCCAGTTTGCTCGTGGCACAGTTGCTCGGCTGGGGCCGCAGCCTCGGCGCACATTCGGCGTTTTTGCAGGTTGATCAAGCCAACGACGCCGCAGTCCGTGTCTATCGGCGTTTCGGCTTCGCGCCGCGCTACGGCTACTGGCAGCGTGTGCAGGCCGTCGAACCCGCGCATTAAGAATGATCGCCGGTAACTGCGGTGACCCGATCCACGGATAAACGCGCTACTCTTTCCTTTCAAATCACTAACACAATATTCCATGAACGATGAAGACATCACCGCGCTGAGCGCACAAGTGGGCGCCGCGTTGAAGGCTCGCGGGCTGATGATGGCAACTGCCGAATCGTGCACTGGCGGCGGCATTGCCGAGGCGATCACCCGCATTTCCGGCTCGTCGGCGTGGTTTGATCGCGGTTTTGTCACGTACTCCTACGAGGCAAAGGTCGACTTGCTGGGCGTAAAGCGCGAGTCTTTGGTCGATTTCGGCGCCGTCTCGCCGGAAACCGCGCACGACATGGTCGACGGTGCGATTTCCAATTCCCGTGCGCAAGTGGCGGTCGCGGTCACTGGTATTGCCGGCCCGGAAGGCGGCATGCCCGGCAAGCCGGTCGGCACCGTTTGGTTCGCCTGGAAATTCCCCAAAAAGCCCATCATTTCAGAGGTTTGCCACTTTTCCGGAGATCGGGCGGCAGTCCGTCAGCAGACGGTCGCGCACGCGCTCAAGCAGTTACTGCATAATCTCACCTGACCTGTCTTCACTTTTTGCGGCTCGTATCATCAGGCCGCAAAAAACAGTTGCAAACCCCCAAATGTTCCGGTACTGTACGGAAATACAGCCATGTATTTTTGTATAGACCCGCGTCGTACCCCTCGTATTTGCCGTGTTGCGAGAGACGCCTAAATTACCGGAGACCGCCATGAACATGTTGAAAGAAGGCTTTATGGACGAAAACAAATCGAAGGCACTCGCCGCTGCGCTTTCGCAAATCGAAAAGCAGTTCGGCAAGGGCTCGATCATGAAAATGGGCGAAAGCGGATGTATCCCCGACATCATCCCCGTTTCCACTGGATCACTTGGGCTCGATATCGCGCTTGGCATCGGCGGGTTACCACGCGGCCGCGTGGTGGAAATCTACGGTCCGGAGTCATCCGGCAAAACCACATTGACGCTGCAAGTCATCGCCGAAATGCAAAAGACGGGCGGTACAGCAGCCTTCATCGATGCCGAACACGCACTCGATCCGCAATACGCGGGCAAACTCGGCGTCAAAATCAACGACCTGCTAATTTCACAGCCCGATAACGGCGAGCAGGCACTTGAAATCGCCGACATGCTGGTGCGCTCCGGCTCGGTCGATATTGTCGTCATCGATTCCGTGGCTGCACTCACGCCGCGCGCTGAAATCGAAGGCGAAATGGGCGACCAGTTACCCGGTCTGCAGGCGCGTCTGATGTCGCAAGCGCTGCGTAAACTCACCGCCAACATCAAGCGCTCTAATACGCTGGTGATTTTCATCAACCAGATCCGCATGAAGATCGGTGTCATGTTCGGTAGTCCCGAGACCACCACAGGCGGCAACGCGCTCAAGTTCTACGCGTCGGTCCGTATCGATATCCGCCGCATCGGTGCCATCAAGAATGGCGATGAGGTGATCGGTTCCGAAACACGTGTAAAGGTCGTGAAAAACAAGGTAGCACCGCCGTTCCGCATTGCTGAATTCGACATTCTTTATGGAGAAGGTATCTCGCGCGAAGGTGAAATCATTGAGCTCGGTGTGATCCACAAGATCGTCGATAAGTCCGGTGCATGGTATGCGTACAAGGGCGAGAAAATCGGCCAGGGCAAAGACAACACCCGCAAGTTCCTGAAAGAGAATCCAGAAATGGCGCAGGAAATTGAGGCCAAAATTCGCGCAGCCGTCGGTGTCGGTGCGAATGTTGGTGGCGGCAGTGACAAGAGCGAAGAAGTCGAAGAATAGTCGCTCGCTGCTAAAAGTCGATGGTTGGGCCGTTCGGATTCAAGTTTTTGAGCGAGAGCGGCCCTTTTTTCATCTGGAATAAACGGAATTCATCGTGCATGCCAATTTTTTTCTTGAAGTACTGAAGCAACAAACACGCGGGCCAAATTTACAGGAATCGCCGCGTCGCCGTCCGCACCATGGATTGCAGGCGCGCCCGCAACGCGAACATCCCGTTGCCGTCTGCACGCGCTGTTCTGCATTTTCCTTTTCTGACGAGTCGGTGGATCAGCCCTGTGGCCGCAATCGCAATAGCGACGGCGCGCCATGTCCCGGGAAATTCGCGAGCGCCATTGCAGAGAATGCATGGGAAAAATGCCCCACCTGTGAAGCGACAGGCTGGCAAAGCCGTATGGTGTGTTCGCATTGCCAGAGTTTAGGCTGGTTGTTTTCGCGCAAGCATTGATCCGTTTGAATCGTTAACGCAAGTCGCCTGAAAGGAATTTCCCATGCGCTATGCCGTCGTGATTGAGAGATCAGAAAATCGTTTCTGTGCCTACGTGCCTGACCTACCGGGTTTTATGAAAACTGGCGCCTCCATCGTCGAAGTCGAAGCGGATATGCATGACGCCATCGTGCATCACCTCGATGCGCTTTGTGAGGATGGACGGCCTATCCCTGCACCAACGGCGATCGTTGAATATTGTGAGTTGGCTGCTTAAACAATGGATACACGTGGATAGCCCGTCTGTGGTTGCCGTACCCAAGCCGGACGACAAGGCGCTCGTTTCGGCTGCGTTGAAGCTGCTCTCCCGGCGGGATTTTTCGCGCTCAGAGTTCATCAACCGGCTCACGGGTGCCGAGTTTGAAAAGGCTGATGTCGAGGCGGCAGCCGATTGGTGTCACGAGCAAGGATTTCTCAATGAGGCGCGGTTTGCCGAGTCGACATCGCGCCGTCTTGGGACTAAATACGGGGCACAGCGCATCGCACACACTTTGCGTCAAAAAGGTGTCGCCGAGGAGCAGGTGAGTGCAGCGGTTGCGACGCTTAAGGAAAGTGAACTTGATCGCGCCGGTGCACTATGGGCCAGGAAATTCGGGACTGTCGCCGAGTCTGCGGACGAAAAATCCCGGCAAATTCGTTATCTGCAAGCGCGTGGATTCAGCTTTGCAGTCGTCAAGCAGGTTATTGCCGGGACAAGCCAAGAAGCCTGATTTCGGCGTTGCGACGGCAGCGGTGATTCGTATTGCAATCGCGATGATGGTAGCCGATTGGTCGCAACCGCTCGCGCACGAGTGAGTTGTTGAACTTTGTAAGTTGCTGGCGGTGGCCGCAGACGATGCCGAATAGTATTTGTTCTGTTTGCCACCCGATTCCCCGGACCCTACACCCTGAACGACCACGTGTTTGCCATTCAGGCGATCAATCCCCACGGGCAGAGGCGTATAATTTTCCCCTCACTTCCGAGGATATTCATGGCGAAAGTCACCCATCTCAACGTTACAGGCTCACCACACTCGACCGAAGAGGCAGGCCGCAATCCCGGTACGAAATTCGATCTCGGCCCCGTGAAGGATGTGCGTGTCAACCGGAGCGCAGTGGAGCGCCGTGCAGGCACCATGTCCACGCGCCGCACAGTCAAGAAAGAGCATCAGGCTGCGTGGCTCATTCACGCCGTCAAAACCATCGACCTCACCACCCTCAGTGGTGACGACACCGTTGGCACCGTCAAGCGCCTGTGCGCCAAAGCGCGCCAGCCGATTCGCGATGAGTTGCTGCGCGACGTTGGCTATCCTGAAAGACTCGCTACAGGCGCGGTCTGCGTCTATCACCACTTCGTTGCAGCAGCCGTTGAAGCATTGCAGGGTTCCGGCATTCCGGTGGCGGCCGTCTCAACGGGCTTTCCCGCCGGCCTCAATCCATTCCCGCAAAAAATCGCCGAAATTGAAGCCAGCGTCAAGGATGGTGCATCCGAGATCGACATCGTCATTTCGCGTGAACATGTTCTGAACGGTGACTGGCGCGCGCTTTTCGATGAAGTCAAAGCCTTCCGCGAAGCCTGCGGCCCCGCGCACATGAAAGCGATCATCGCTACGGGCGAATTGGGTACGTTCAAAAACATCATGCGTGCCAGCATCGTCTGCATGCAGGCCGGATCAGATTTCATCAAAACCTCCACCGGCAAGGAGCCGACCAACGCCACCATTGCGGGCTCACTCGTGATGGTGCGCGCTGTCCGGCAATACTACGAGCAAACAGGGGTGAAAGTCGGTTTCAAACCGGCCGGTGGAATTCGCACCGCCAAGCAGGCGCTCGACTGGTTGATTTTAATGAAAGAGGAACTGGGTGAAGAATGGATGCAGCCGCATTTGTTCCGTCTCGGTGCTTCGGCGCTGGTCAACGACATTGAACGGCAGCTGGAACATTTTGCTTATGGGCGCTATGCGTCGATGCAGTACCAGCCGTTGGGATGAGCGTGGACACGAGACATGCCCTGCGGCATGTCGAATGCCTCGCGAATCCGAGCCGCATGGATGCGGCGAGGTGGGTAGTCGATAAAAGATACTGTGGTCCCGTCCTGCGCCTGCACGACATGTTCAGCGTAGCGCCTTGAGAAGCCTAGCGGCAGCATGCAAATTGAATTCACAGAGCTATTGAGCAAGAAAGCTAAATAATGAAAGTCGTAGAACTCACCAAAACCCTCTCCTACGGTGCCGCTCCCGAAGCCGCCAAACCTGCGCTCGACTGGATCGCTGAGCACAACGGCAAATTCCAGCTCTTCATCAACAACGAGTGGAAGAATCCGTCGGGCAAGGAATGGTTTGACTCAAACAATCCAGCGACGGGCAAGAAACTTGCCAGCGTTGCGCAAGCCACCAGCGCGGACGTAAATAGTGCCGTCAAAGCCGCCCGCAAGGCCTACCCGTCATGGTCCGCCACAGCCGGCCACATTCGCGCGCGTTACCTGTACGCCATTGCGCGGCAAATCCAGAAACATTCACGCTTGTTCGCGGTGCTCGAAACGATGGACAACGGCAAGCCGATCCGCGAGACGCGTGACATCGATATCCCGCTGGTTGCCCGCCATTTTTACTACCATGCCGGCTGGGCGCAGTTGATGGACAAGGAACTGCCGGATCATCAGTCAATCGGTGTTGTCGGCCAGATCATCCCGTGGAATTTTCCGCTGCTGATGCTCTCCTGGAAAATTGCGCCTGCCATTGCGATGGGAAATACCGTTGTGCTGAAGCCCGCAGAATTCACGTCGCTCACTGCATTGCTGTTCGCTGAAATTTGTGCCAGCGTCGGTTTGCCGCCAGGCGTCGTCAACATCATCACTGGCGATGGTCGCACGGGTGGCGCGATGGTCGATCATCCGGACATCGACAAGATCGCTTTCACTGGCTCCACCGATGTGGGCCGAATTATTCGCAAAGCCACCGCGGGCACGCACAAAAAACTCTCGCTCGAGCTCGGTGGCAAATCACCCTTCATGGTGTTCGATGATGCCGATCTCGATAGCGCAGTCGAAGGCGTGGGCGACGCCATCTGGTTCAATCAGGGGCAGGTGTGTTGTGCGGGCTCGCGATTGCTGGTGCAGGAAGGCGTCGCGGACAAGATGGTCAGGAAGCTTCGTGCGCGCATGGAAAAACTGCGCGTCGGCGATCCGCTCGACAAAGCCATCGATATAGGTGCCATCGTGGCGCCCATACAATTACAGCAAATCCAGGCGCTGGTGAAGCAGGGCGCCGATGAGGGCGCAACGATGTGGCAGCCGAGCTGGGCTGCGGAGTGCTTGAAGCGCGAAGGCTGCTTCTATCCGCCCACGCTCTTCACCAACGTCGCACCGGCATCGACGATCGCGCAGGTCGAAATTTTCGGGCCCGTATTGGCCGCGATGACCTTCCGCACGCCGGAAGAAGCGGTGAAGCTTGCCAATAACACCCGCTATGGCCTGGCAGCGAGCATCTGGAGCGAGGACATCAACCTGGCACTCGATCTGGCCACGCAGGTGAAGGCAGGCACGGTATGGATCAATAGCACCAACCAGTTCGATGCGGCCAGCGGCTTTGGCGGCTATCGTGAATCAGGTTTTGGTCGTGAAGGTGGACGCGAAGGCCTGTTTGAATACATTAAACGCAAACCAGCAAAAGAAGTAAAAACACAAGCACTGGCGCGCACTGCAGGCAAAAAAGCTTCCGGGAGCCCCGCCAATGCTGGAGTTTCACTATCGCTTGTGCCTGCGATCGACCGCACAGCAAAAATGTTCATTGCCGGCAAGCAGGCGCGCCCCGACGGTGGACTTTCAATCAACGTCTATGGGCCAAACAAAAATCTGATCGGTGAAGTGGGTGCCGGAAACCGTAAAGACATCCGCAATGCCGTCGAAGCCGCGCGTGCTGCAGCGAACGGCTGGGCTAAGGTGACGTCGCACGGTCGCGCGCAAATCATTTACTACCTCGCCGAGAATCTGGCTGCCCGCGCCGACGAATTCGCCCGCCGCATCACGCGGCAAACAGGTGCGTCAGCGAGCGCGGCGCACGCAGAAGTCGATGCCTCCATCGAGCAGCTTTTCACCGCCGCCGCCTGGGCCGACAAATACGACGGCCGCATTCACGGTGTGCCGCAGCGCAATGTCACGCTTGCCGTGCCGGAGCCCATGGGCGTGCTCGCCATCCTCATGCCTGACGACAACCCGTTGTTCGCGCTCGCCGCACTCGCAGCACCCGCGCTGGCGATGGGCAATGCACTCATAATCGTGCCGTCGCCAATTCACCCCCTCAGTGCCACCGATCTCTACCAGGTACTCGATACCTCGGACGTTCCGCATGGCACCATTAATATCGTCACCGGAGAACGTGGCGAATTGGCCAAAACGCTGAGCGAACATGAAGATGTTGACTCGATTTGGTATGCCGGCCCCGCAGTGGGGCAAGCTGCGGTGCAGAAAGCCAGCGCTGCGAATATGAAGCGCACGTTCGTGATGGACGCGACTGGCGCAATGCCGAATATCGATGACGTGCTGCGCGAAGCGACCCAGGTGAAGAATATCTGGGTGCCTTACGGCGCGTAGTGAATGCAACCTCCGCTCGCTCGATTGTGCGTAAGCCGATTAAGCGTACAAGTTTGCAACGGGTGAGAACGAAGACTTCCTGATCGCCAAGCTAGGGATGCAAGGTTCACCGACTTCGCGCGCGCGAAGCCCGGTACGCGTTTCGGTGCGCGAGTCACCAGAATTTCACCAAGCGTGAAATAGGCAGCTTAAAAGCCCGCCATTGCGAAATCGAAATTTCACTCTCGTTGCACTGTCCGTCCAAAAGGCCTTC
>JAJAYN010000564.1 GCA_026786225.1 Burkholderiales bacterium
CAGATGTTTGATGCGAAAAAGCAGCGCGACCAAGGGCTTGCCGTAGAACACCGTTTCCAGCGCCTTCTCGTTTTCAACACAGAGCATCAGAAAAGCCGTGAGGTCGGAGGTGAACATGCGGCCGTCGCGATAGCTTTCGGCAACACCAATTTCCGCCGACTTGATCGCTTCACTGGCAACAGCCCAATCAGTGATGCGCAGGTCCGCGTGCGGGCCGGGGTGGGCACCGCGAAACAGGGTGGTGTGACCTTCGGGTGAGGTGAACGTGAGTGACCCGATGTCGAGCCGCTTGATCAGGCCATAAAACAGTTTTGCAATCGCCGGCAGCTTGGCGGCAGCCGGTAGCGATGAGAGGTCGTTTGTCGTTGTATTCATGGTGGGTGCTTAGCGAGTGGTTTCGAGGGAGGGTGGCTCGGGTTTGGTAAAGAATGGAACGTGTTTCAGCCAAAGCTTCAATGCATGCCAGTGGATGCGTGCGACTACCCCAAAGGTCATGAACGGGTGGCCGATGAACGCGCGCAGCGCTGTGCGCGAGGTAAGCGGTTCAGGTGCGCCATGCAGCGTCGTTACAATAAGCTTGCCTGCGTCTCCGCAAGCCGTGTCATTAGCGTCGTAATAGTCTATCTGTGCATACGCTCTTCCGGCGACTTGTTCGAAACGAAAGCGGTAATGCCCCTTGACCTCGCAAAAGGGTGACACATGAAAAACTTTTCGCGATGTCAGCCAGTCTCCCGCCTTGATCGGGCGCTGGTCGGCGTGCGCGACCAGATAGTTATGATGCTCGCCAAAAGTATTGCGAACCTCGGCCAATGCTGCGCGCAACAAACCATTCTTGTCGAAGCAGTACCAGACGCTGATGGGGTTAAACACATAGCCCAGCAATCGCGGGAAGGTTTGCAGCACGACCTCGCCATCGGCGCAATCTATACCTTCGCGAAGCAGCAACCCGCGCATCCACGCTTCGAGGTTGGTGCCGTCACGCGGGCCATAGTCTGCCGTCGAGAATGACAATAGATTGAAGCGGTCCACGGAGAGCCAGCGGTTACTCAATTCCGTTAGGCGCGATAGCGGCACTCGCAGGAAGAAAACACCATACGAAAACTGGTGATCCACGGGCCGGAATCGCTTGTGGAATACGCGTCCCACGCATAGCTCGGGCGATGCATTTCCGGGCCACACGTTCATGCATCAACTCCGGGATACGCGCGCGAAAGATCGTTTGCGGCAGGCACATTCGTTGCCCATGGCACGACGGCGCCCAGCGCCTGGGCGACAGCAATACCCGACATCAATCCGTCCTCATGAAATCCGTAGCGGGTCCATGCCCCAGCAAACCATGTATTCCGCTGTCCCTGCAGGCCACGCAATTCGCGTTTTGCCGCCGCACTTTCGGCAAGGAAGACCGGGTGATCGTAGTGAATGCTCTTGATCACCTTCGCCGGATCGGGCGCGATTAGCGGATTCATGGTCACGATTACGGGTGTGGTGAAAGGAAGCGGTTGCAGGCGATTGATGAGATACGACAATGATACCGGTGCGTTTGCATCCTCGCTATTACGCGCCTGTGGCGCGTCTGGATGCCATGCCATGTAGTTCCAGGCCGCCCAGGCGCGGGACCGGTCGGGGAGCAACCGCCGATCCGTGTGCAAGATCGCCTTATTGGATTGGTAGGGTATCTTGGATAGTATTGCTGCCGCCGACCCGGCACTTTCGCCAAGCAGCGCGAGCGCCTGGTCGGAATGACACGCAAACACCACTTGGTCGAATCGCTCGTCACCCGCTGCAGACGTAATATTCACGCCGGAATCGAGACCTTCAGAACGCGTGACGCGCGTGAGCGCCGCATTGAGTCGGATATCGGCAATGCCCGCGGCAAGCTTCACCACGTAGTTGCGTGCGCCGCCTTTGACAGTACGCCACTGCGGTCGATCGTTTACCGAGATCAAGCCGTGGTTTCGACAGAATGTGACGAAAGTAACAAGGGGAAAATCATCAATTTTCTGCGAGGGCGTTGACCAGATGCACGCCGCCATGGGCTTCAAATACCAATCGCGAAAGGCGTGGCCATAAGCGTTTGCATGCAGATATTCACCGAGTGTCCCACGCATCTCTTGCTTGCCGTCTGCAAGCGCGGTGGCCTCGCGATTAAAGCGCAGCATATCTTTCAGCATTCCCCAGAACCTGGGCTTGAGCAGATTGGCGGGTTGTGCAAACACGGTGGAAATGTTGTCCGAACCGCTCCACTCAAGCTTGCCGTCTCCCCGCTGGTCCAGCAACTTGATGCCAAACGACATTTCAGATGGTGCCACCTCGACACCGAGGTGTTCAAACATGCCGATGAGGTTCGGATAGGTCCAATCGTTGAAGACCAGGAAGCCTGTGTCGACCGGATAGTTAATGCCGTCGACCGTGATGTCGACAGTATGGGTGTGGCCACCGAGCGTATCGTGCTGCTCGAACAAGGTCACTTGGTGCACACCTGCAGCATGACGGTCCAGCAGCCACGCACAAGACAGCCCGGCGATACCTGCACCGATTACGGCAATTTTCATCGTCTTACTCGCATCGACATGCAAATACCCAATACATCAAATCGCCAGTAGTGCCAGGAAAATACACCCACTTGGATTTCCCGGCTTTTAGTGGCACAATCCAATAAAATCTCACCAGTCAATTTGTGACCGGTCAGTCACCAATTGAACCAACAAGTTAACTAGAAGTCAACATATCATGCTCTCTTTAAAACTTCCCTTTAAAAAACAACAGTTTGAAGCAAGGGAAGAGGCGATCCTCGATGCCGTAAATCAGTTATTGTCCGAAAAGGGATTTGACTTGATGACAATGGACGACGTCGGCGAAGCGGTCGGCGTAGCCAAAGGCAGCCTGTACAAACATTTTTCATCGAAGGAAAAACTTGCAGCCGCAGTGATGACCCGCTTGTTGCGGCAAACCGTTGAAGTGCTCGATGGCATGCCAGCCGAATGGCGTGCCGTGCGACGCCTTGAGGAAATATTGCGCTGGTCGCTGCAGCACAGGATGCGCGGCGGGGTGCCACACCTCCCTTCCACGCGCGGCGCGCTGCAGCGTGCGCTGATGTTTAATCTTGAGTATCTTGCCCTTGCGCTCAAGGTCAATAAAAAATTCTACGCGCTGGTCAAAGACGCCAAATGCGATGGCGATGTCCACGGAGAAGTATCAGACGATGTCATTGTTTACACGTTGTATGCCCGTTCCTGCGACCCGACCGTCGAGTATCTTCGCCGTGACGGCAAGCTCTCAGATGAGCAGATCGTAGAAGCGATGGTAGAGGCGACGTTTCACGGCCTCGTGGGGCGCAGCACAGAATGATGCCAATGTGGTTCACCGAACTGTCTTACGCGCATGTTTCAATGCACCATGATTCGATTCAACCAGCATCCGATGCACGCCAAACGCCGTAATATGTAAACTAGATAATCATTTTTCAAACTATTTCCTGAAATACAGGTACTTCAATGAATCCCAAGCCTTCCAGCCAACCAATGCTCTATCCCGATTTATTTCGCGATCTGGAGAAATCCCGCTGGAACATGGCAAGCGATATACCTTGGGAATCGTTTGATCCCTCGCGCTTGTCAGACGAGCAGGCAACCACGATCAAGATGAATGCGATCACCGAATGGTCCGCATTGCCGGCCACCGAAATGTTTTTGCGCGACAATCAGGACGACAGTGATTTTTCCGCGTTCATGTCCATCTGGTTTTACGAAGAACAAAAGCACTCTTTGGTACTGATGGACTACCTGAGTCGTTTCCGTCCAGAAATGGTGCCGACTGAAAAAGAACAGCACGCAGTGCGTTTCCCGTTTGATCCCGCACCTGCGCTTGAGACGTTGATGCTGCATTTTTGTGGCGAGATACGCCTCACGCAGTGGTATCGACGCGCCTCAGAATGGCACACTGAGCCGGTAATCAAAAAAATTTACGACACGATTTCCAAGGATGAAGCCCGTCACGCTGGCGCCTATTTCCGCTACATGAAGCGCGCCATTGAAACAATGGGCGGCGAAGCCAAACTCGCCTTTGCCAAGATCGGCGTCTTGATGGCCAGCTCGGGCAAGAGTGGCAAGCCATTGCATCCGACCAATCTCCACGTGAACAAGAATTTGTTTCCTAACGACACTGTGCAATCGCGATTACCCGATCCGGAATGGCTTGAGCGCTGGCTTGATACACAAATCCAGTTCGACAAGGTTTGGGAAAATCGTGTGGTCAACGGTATTCTCAAGCAAATGTCCAGCTTGTTTGATCGGACTTTCGAGACTTCGACGGATCTCAATCGTTTTCGCAAAGAGTTGATCGCAAGTCTTTCAACGACTGCCGCGAAGGCCCACGCAGCCTGATGGGCATGGACACGGCGGTTACAATAACGCCATGCGTCCTTCTTTCGAAAACAAGTTCTGCGCACCGGGTGAACTGGCGGTCAGAGCCAAACTGCTCGACCGGAAGCGTGTATTTACCAATGGTGTGTTCGACGTGTTGCATCGCGGTCACGTTACCTATCTGGCGGAGGCGCGCACATTAGGCGGTTCGCTCGTCGTTGCGTTGAATTCCGACGCCTCCGTGAAGCGCCTTGGCAAAGGTGAAGATCGCCCGATAAATGTGCTCGAAGACCGTATGGCCGTGATCGCCTCGCTGGAGTGCGTGTCGCTTGTGACCTGGTTTGAAGACGACACCCCCTTGCTGCGCATTCTGGAATCACATCCGGATGTGCTGGTCAAGGGTGGCGATTGGCCAATTGACAGAATTGTGGGCGGCACAGAAGTTAAAAGCTGGGGCGGAAGCGTGCGTGCGATTGCATTTCAATTCGAGCGTTCCACGACCGCGATGCTTGCCAGAATTCGTGCTTCCACATGATTGACGCCGCATTCATCCAACGGGTTCAAGCCATCGTCGGCGACGCCGGTCTCGTCACTGATACTATCGATATCGAGCCTTATGTCCGGGACTGGCGCGGAAACTATCTCGGCAAAACTTCACTCGTGGTGCGGCCCGCGAATACCGGGGAAGTTGCCGACGTGGTCAAGCTGTGTGCAGAGACTGGCGTGCCCATCGTACCGCAGGGAGGCAACACTGGCATGGTCGGTGGCGGCGTCCCTGATAGCTCTGGCAGAGCGATCATCATTTCATTGACGCGCATGAACAAGATTCGCAGTATCGATTTGGCTAACAGCGCCATGACTGTAGAGGCGGGCTGCATTCTCGCCGCCGTGCAGGAAGCTGCTCTCCGCTGTGAGCGTTACTTTCCACTCTCTCTTGCCGCCGAGGGCAGTTGTACCATCGGCGGCAATCTCTCCACAAATGCCGGTGGCACCGCGGTGTTGCGCTTCGGCAACGCGCGCGATCTGGTGCTGGGCATTGAGGCTGTCACGCCCGAGGGCAACATATGGCACGGACTCAAGGCGCTTCGAAAAGACAACACCGGGTACGACCTGAAACATTTACTGATGGGTGCAGAGGGCACGCTGGGCATCATTACTGCCGCTGTGCTGAAATTGTTTCCTAAAGCGCAGCGCACTTGTACTGCGCTTGTCGCGGTGTCAGATCCGGCTGCAGCCGTTGAATTACTTGCTACCATTCAAGGCGCGATGGGCGACAGACTCACCGGCTTTGAGTTGATGTCGCGCGTTTGCCTGGATCACGTCATCAAGCATTTTCCAGAGACACCCGAACCATTTTCCGCACGTCACGCGTGGCAGGTGCTGGTTGAACTTACCGACACCATGAAAGACTCGCCGCTCGAAGACACCCTTTCAATGGCGCTGCAGCCGGCGTTCGAAAGCGGCAAGGCTGTCGACGCGGTCATCGCGACGAGCGAGGCGCAGGCGCAGGCGCTTTGGAATATGCGCGAACACGTCCCACCGGCCGAAAAGCTTCAGGGCAGAAGTGTGAAACACGATATTTCGATGCCGATTTCGACTATCGCTGAATTCATTCAACGCGGCGATGCGGCGTTGAATGCGAGATTTCCTCAGGCACAAGTGATCTGTTTCGGTCATATAGGCGATGGCAATCTGCATTACAACTTGAGCTTTCCCGGCATGCTGCCGTCAGCAGAACAAACACGCGACGCCAACAACATCGTCTACACCCTGCTCGATGAACTTGCAGGATCCATCAGCGCCGAGCACGGTTTGGGGCAGATGAAGCGCGAGGAAATAACGAAGCACAAATCCAGAGTGGAACTCGACATGATGCGCGCCATTAAGGCAGCGCTGGACCCGAAGGGAATTATGAACCCGGGAAAGGTTTTGTAAAAAAGACTGTTGGCAGGACCCTCTAGACATAAGTGTCTCGAAAGCCCCTTATAGCCTTGTTTAAGCCTTCATCATGATGACGGCGACGCGCGTCGGAACACCGTCGGCTGATTGAATCGGCGTAAAGAAAAGGTGCATAGGAATGCGCTGGCCACGGCTGGTTTGAAGCGGTATATCTATGGTGGACGCACGATCTTCACGCAGCAGTTTTTCGATGGCCGGTTTGCCGGCGAGCTGATTTTCTGCTGGCAACAGCAACGATGTTAGATGTTGGCCGCGCACGTCCTTGTGGCGATAACCCAGTGTGGCTTCGGCCGCAGCGTTCCATTCGATCACGTTCAGGTTACGGTCGCACTCGGCTATTGGCAGCAGCGTGCGCGAAACATGCGCCCCAAGTTGGTCTGCGCGCGCCTTTGCTTCAAGCTTGGCGCGCTGTTCTATTTCCGTACGGGTCTTCAACTCATTGTTGGAAACACTTAGCGAGGAGCTGGTCTCGAGCGAACGTGCAAGAAGCTCTTCGTTTTCCAGTTCAACTTTCAAGCGGCAGGCGACGATCTCATGCTGTTTATACGAAAAAAAGAGTACGCAGAAAATAAAAAATAATGCCATGCCGCCACCGAGCCAATTCATGCCATCGCGCATCCAGAAAATGTAAATCGCCGACGGCAATGATGCGGGAATCGCCATCGCCAGGTGCGCCCATTTGACCGGGGAAAACGCAGTAATGGACCCAGCCACATAGGATGTGAGAACCAGCACGGTGAATAATTCACGATAATTGTGTTCGGCGGGAAACAACACGGTTCCCAGCAAGCCCCATTGAATCCCGGCAAAAATATTACCTACGATCATCAGTCTGGCCCAGTCCTCGGGACGCGCAACTGGCTTGGCTTGCTGGCGGTAACCGAACGCTACAACCGCGCGAAAAAACATCACCAGGGTTGCGAACAAAAACCAAAATAGGCCCTTTTGCAGCTCACCCGTATCGTAGAAAACAACGACGGTGACAATCGAACCAATGAATGAAAACGCCACTGCAGCAGGGGCAAAAACGAATAGTTCGTTTACCTGCTTGGCGAGCAATCGCCGGTGAAAATCCGGAATTTTTTCCACGGCTTGAGGGTCCTTAAGGATGCGCTAGTGCTCGCCACTTATTGGCCGTGTGTAAATACACAGCTCTTGTGTGGTTGATGCTTGGCGAATTTACCCCCATTGGTCGGCGAAAAATGTGAACTGGTTCACATTTTGTATGGCGCCCGCAAAAAAAACACAGTAAGCAGCGCCAGCCTAGGAAACCCCCTTATTCCGGGCGTAAGGAAACCCATTAGGCCACAATGAAAACAGCGTTGGCGCCACGTACTGGCGTGGCGGTAGGCACCGACCTTTTCTTGTAGATTGCCATTCGGCGTCCGTCTTGGAGCATAAATGTCCGGGAAGGCGCGTAAATACTGGTGCTACTTTTTGGCGGGGCCAGCTTGTGCAGTGGGTACAGGGGTAGTTGCACTCGACGCCGCATTTGCCGGGCACGCGACCGCGCGTAAATTGCTACCTTCGAACTCACGCTGCATCAACGTAAGCCGCGCAACCATATTGGTATCAGGCTCCCGCACGTTGAAGAGCATTTCCTTAACCTGCGGACTTCTCGGCGTGACCTGAACATCCTTTACCAGGGCTTGCGCCTTTGTCTTCAGATCCGCAACGACTTTTTGCGCCGCTTCGTCGGACGAAAACAAGCCGAGTGAAACGGCATTGTCGGTCAACGCCGAAACATCTTTTACGCCCACTTTTTTAAGGCCGACCACCAGAGCGTCGGCGGCCCGCTTGTCTTTTTGCGGCGGAAGCGTGACGGCATAACGTGAAAACTCCTCCGTGCTGCGCGAGCTCAAACGATTTCCCAAATTCATGGCGGCAAACGAGGCCTCTGCGCGCACGCCGTCCGCTGGCTTTACTCCAAAATCCACACACGCAGAGCCACTAAGACTGGCGACAAGTTTCTTGGTCGCCAGTGCGTCTTGTTGCGCTTTTGCCGCGTCGGTCACGGCCACGATTTTTAGCGCGCCAGCATTGACCTCACGTGGCGCCTCGCCCTTGGGGCGGGTTTCATTGAGATAAATATGCGCCCCCAATGCAACGTTACCGATAAGCAGAAGAAAGAAAAATAGACGAGCCATGGATTACTTGAAAATGTGTGGGGATTAGGTGGCGCTGGCCATGACGAGTAGCCCGTCAAGAACCAGATTGTCGTTGATCGATACAGGAAAGGGAAGGTGCGGCGCGAGCGCGCCCATGGCACCGCCGCTGCCGATAATACACGGCACTTCGCCAGTTCGCGCGGACAGGTGCGCGTGCATGCGGGTGACCGCACCTGCGCAGGCCTCCAGTGCGCCGGATGTGATGGCATTGATGGTATTGCCTGGAAAACACTCGTACACGCCATGCTCGGCAGGCAACTGCGCGGTACCTTGATTTAATGCGCGCTGCATCAACTCCAGCCCAGGCACGATGATGCCCCCGAGAAAATACCCGTCTGCAGCAAGTGCATCGACCGTTAACGCGGTACCGCACATGATCACCAGTTGTGCGCGCGACTCGTTCTTGGCCGCGGCACGCGCGCCAATGAGTGCAGCCCAGCGATCACTGCCCAGTTGCAAAGGGCTTTCATAACCGTTGACAACGCCGCATTGACTGGCCCGCGCGGTAACAACAGAGATCGGTTTGTGAAGTGGCTGGAGTTGATGCTCTATCGCCTTGCCAACCGAGGGCCCGGCGACGTTGGAGATGACAATAAGATCAATTTCGGAAACCATGTCGGCACTGCAAAACGCAACGCCACTCTCGACGTCGGCAATATCGACTGCATGGTGTAAAAGCCATGTTCTGCCGTCGTGAAGGCCGCATTTTATTCGCGTATTGCCCGCGTCGATGGCAAGAATGCGCCGGTTCATTTTGGCCCCCGAAGGCTAACCTCGGCAGAGGCGATGCGCTGGTCTTTCCCTCTGACGGAAACAACCAGCGCGCCATCTTCCGCGACGCCCTTCGCAATTCCCTCAAGCGTACTGCCATCGACATGCAGCACGCGAACCGGCTTGCCGTGAAGCGCGTGGTTATCGACCCAGGCAGACGTGAAGGTAGTAAATCCTGTTCGACCAAACGTGTCCAGAACCAGTACAAGCTCCTGCAACGTTTGCGCAAGCAAAAGATTTCGCGAAGGGAGTTGATCGCAAAACGCACCCAAGTCTGTAGACGGCTGGTCAATATTTTTTTTCTGGCGATCACTCAGATTCAGATTGATACCGACGCCAATCACCACATTGGTCGGACCGAGCATCTCACACTGTGTTTCGACCATCACGCCTGCGAGTTTCGCGTTACCCGCGACGATGTCGTTAGGCCACTTCAATGCAATGGCGTGAGGGGCGCGCAAACCTGCGTTGCAGGTGGTGCGGAGCGCGCGCAGCACCGCAAGTCCAACCGCCAGCGAAAGCCCTCCCAATTGGGCTGCGCCCTTGTCGAAACGCCACAACAGCGAGAACGTCAGCGAAGCGCCCAGTGCCGAATGCCATACCCGGCCGCGCCCACCACCGCCCGCGGTCTGCAACACAGCGGCCAGACACATGCCGCTGGGTGCGCCCAGCGTCGCACGTCGCATCAATTCCGTATTCGTGGAATCAATCGTCGCAAGAACCTCCACATCAACACGCTTCGCAGTCGCCCCCAATGCCGCGTGAATACGCGCCAGGTCCAGCAGTTCGATCGGCTCCGCGAGTCGGTAGCCCTTGCGTGTCAGACTGAATATCCCAATGCCGGCATCAGTGGCATCGCGCAAGGCATCCGAAACGGCGCTGCGGGACACGCCGTATTTTTCCGCCAGCCTGGCACCTGAAACAAAGTGCTCGTGCGACAGTTCGCGCAACAGCGAAAACGCCAACGGTCTCATAGCCTGCTAAGAATTCTCAGCTTTGCATGCCGCCACTTCGGCCTGGTAGGCAATGCCTGCAATGACAGAGTCGAGCAACAACTGCACGCGCCTGGTGAGCTTGCTGCTGACACGGTAATCAGCTGGCGCGATGAAATCCACTCGCCCCGCGTCGAGAAGACGCACGCAAGTGGCCTTACTCTTTGCCAGCTTGGGATTGAATACCGCCAGCGAATGGCCACCACTCTTTGTTGTGAGCGCCATTGAGGGCACATCGGTCATACCGTCGCCAATGTAAATGATGTTGGAAAACGGAATGGGCCGCTCACCTTCGGGCATATGTTCGTTGATCGATTCCGACATCGCCTCCCGGCCCTTGTTGATGCGAAACAGAAATTGCGTCTTTGAGGTATCGGTGATCAGGAGTTTGGGGAATGTCGCAATGCCGTATTGATTAAAGTGATACTCGGACGCGTAAATCTGCTTGAAATACTTTCCGATCGAGACGCCCTCGAGGATTTCTTTCTGACCCGCCGAGATGATGTAATGGTGCACGTTCACCAATTTACCACTGCGTTTTTTTACGTAGGCATTGATATTGGGAAACCATTCCTCAACGCCCGGGAAGTACTCAATGCCTGCCGCCATCGCTGAAAAATCCTTGCGGGTGATGCGCACGTCGTCATTCTTGTAGAGCATTTCCATCATCAGACGCATGTAGACAAGCATCGGATCGGAATCGGTCTCGGACGCCTCTTTGTGCACCCGCGCCCAGAACGCCTCGGGCTCGATGCCAAACTTGGGCAGCACGGTGTACTCCTGCATTGGCTGCGGCGAGAGTGTGCCGTCAAAGTCGTACACCATCGCAATGGTGTTTCGCGTAAACGTTTTTTTGACCATGCGCGAAGTTTAGCCGTAAATGAAAACGCCCGGCTCACCGGGCGTTTCTGCAATACCAACGACCACTCAACCTCAATCTGCGTAGATACCAGCTTTCTTGATGATCGGGCCCCACTTGGTAATCTCGGCTGCCAGATGCGCCCGCAGTGCTTCCGGCGTTTGGCGGGCGACTGGCTCTGGCGTGGTACCCAGTTCGGCGAACCGCGCCTTGACCGTGTCGTCCTTGAGGGCAGCCTGTAGCGCCGCGCCCAGCTTGTCGTTAATCGCTTTCGCCGTGCCCTTGGGCGTCCAGACGCCGTGCCATACGCCTACGCTGAAGTCCTTCAATCCCGCTTCGTTAAGGGTGGGCAGATCAGGCAATGAAGCAACCCGTGTCAACGAGGTCACACCATATG
>JAJAYN010000565.1 GCA_026786225.1 Burkholderiales bacterium
CGTACAGCAGCATTGATACGCGCAATCCAAAGTGCACGGAAAACGCGCTTCTTATTGCGACGGTCGCGATACGCATATTGCCCTGCTTTCATCACCGCCTCTTTGGCAATACGGAATACCGTACTGCGACGACCGCGATAACCTTTAGCTAGATCCAGAACTTTTTTGTGACGCGCTCGGGCGGTTACACCACGTTTAACTCTTGGCATGGTGGCTCCCCTTATGCGTAAGGCAACATGCGATGCACGCTGACCAGATTGGTGGCATGAATCTCAGCCGTACCACGCAATTGACGCTTGTTCTTGGTGGTTTTCTTGGTGAGGATGTGGCGTTTAAACGCCATGGAGCGTTTTATCGAGCCGCTACCACGTGGCTTGAACCGCTTTGCGGCACCACTCTTGGTTTTCATCTTTGGCATACTTCTACTTTCTATTTACTTTGCCGCAGCAGGTGGTGGAACCTTTCCACACTTTGAACCTGAAGTCGACTTGTTTGCACCGTTGACTGTTATTAGCAGCCGGAGCGATGCTCTCCTTGAATTCAGTGCTTCTTTTTAGGGCCCACCATCATGACCATCTGACGGCCTTCCATTTTCGGAAACTGCTCTACTTGCCCCAATTCGATCAAATCTGCTTCAACGCGCTTAAGCAACGCCATACCCAATTCCTGATGCGCCATTTCGCGCCCACGAAATCGGAGCGTTATTTTGGTTTTATCCCCTTCTTCCAAAAAGCGCTTGAGATTTCGTACCTTGATGTTGTAATCACCATCATCAGTTCCGGGGCGAAATTTCACTTCCTTAACTTGAATCTGTTTCTGCTTCAACTTGGCTTCGTGGGCCTTCTTTGCCTCACGATATTTGAATTTGCCAAAATCCATAATTCGGCAAACAGGTGGCTTTGCGGTAGGAGCAATTTCCACCAAGTCAAGTTGCGCCTCTTCTGCTTGCCGATTGGCCTCGGCTAAGCTCACAATCCCTATTGGCTCACTTTCAGGGCCAAGCAAACGAACTTCTGTCACATTTGTAATTTCAGAATTGATTCGGACGTCTTTTTCAGTAGCGATAAAACTCTCCTGGAAGTTACTCTTAACCCTGAGTGTTGGTCCTCAACACTTCAAGCGCTCGACGTAAATGCCGCTGTATCACGACACATGCTTGGCCGTAATTTCAGTCTTCACGTATGAAATAAACGCATCGAGAGTCATTGGAGGCAGGTTTTCACCACCACCTTTGCCGTCCCGAACCCGCGCTGTTACGGTATTTGCCTGCAATTCCTTGTCGCCCAAAACAAGCAGAAACGGAATTTTTTGCACGCTATGTTCCCGAATTTTATAGGAAATCTTCTCGTTACGCAAATCAGCGGATACGCGAATTCCAGCGGCTTTCAGGCCTAAGACGACTTGCTGAACGTAGGCAGCCTGATTCTCGGTAACATCCATCGCTACAACCTGAACTGGCGCTAGCCAAACGGGCAGTGAGCCCGCATGATTTTCAATCAGGATACCAATGAATCTCTCGAGCGAGCCTACAATCGCGCGATGCAGCATCACTGGTGCTTTACGCGCACTGTGATCGTCAACGAATTCCGCACCCAAACGCACTGGCATGTTGAAGTCTACCTGCATCGTACCGAGCTGCCATACCCGTCCTATTGCGTCTTTGAGCGAGTATTCAATCTTGGGGCCATAAAATGCGCCCTCTCCTTTTAGTTCTTCCCACGACACATCACAGGCGTTTAGCGAGTCGGCTAACGCCTTTTCAGCTTTATCCCAAGACTCCTCCGAGCCGACACGTTTGTCCGGGCGTGTTGAGAGTCTATAAATGATGTCAGTAAATCCGAAGTCGGCGTAAACTTTTTGCAACAGCCTGGTGAAATCCAAACATTCTTGGTGCACTTGGTCTTCCGTGCAAAAAATATGGCCGTCATCCTGGACAAAACCCCTTACACGCATGATGCCGTGCAGCGCACCTGAGGGTTCATTGCGGTGGCACGAGCCAAATTCGCCGTAACGCAACGGCAATTCTCGGTAGGAACGCAGCTGAGAATTGAACACCTGCACATGCCCGGGGCAGTTCATGGGCTTTATCGCGTAATCATGCTTCTCCGACTCAGTCGTAAACATGCTCTCTTTGTAATTCTCCCAGTGTCCTGATTTTTCCCAGAGAGCACGAGCCAAAATTTGCGGGCAGCGAATTTCCTGGTAGCCATTCTCTTGGTAGATTCGGCGCATGTATTGCTCGACCTGCTGCCAAATCACCCAGCCCTTGGGGTGCCAAAAAACCATGCCTGGCGCTTCGTCCTGCATGTGAAACAAGTCGAGCTGCTTACCAAGCTTGCGGTGGTCACGCTTCTCCGCCTCATCAATCATGCGCAAATATTGATCCTGATCTTCCTTTTTGCCCCAAGCTGTTCCATAAATTCGTTGCAGCATTTCATTTTTGGAATCACCGCGCCAATAAGCCCCCGCGAGTTTCATCAACTTGAATATCTTAAGCTTGCCAGTGGAAGGCACATGCGGCCCACGACACAAATCCGTGAATGTCCCTTCAGAATAGAGGGAGACATCTTCGCCTGCGGGAATCGAGGAAATGATTTCTGCCTTGTAGGCCTCTCCTATTCCTTTGAAATATGCGACTGCTTCATCTCTAGGCAGCACTTTGCGAGTTACCCGCTCGTCTCTTTTAGCCAGCTCTACCATCTTCTTTTCGATAACGATCAGATCGTCCGGTGTGAAAGTACGCTTATATGAAAAATCGTAAAAGAAACCGTTTTCAATAACCGGCCCAATGGTAACTTGCGCCTCAGGAAACAATTCCTTGACTGCATGTGCGAGCAAATGGGCCGTCGAATGGCGAATGACCTCCAAGCCATCCATGTCTTTTTCTGTGACGATAGCAAGTTCTGCGTCCTCTTCAAGGACATAACTGGTATCGACTAATTTTCCATTTACTCTTCCTGCAATTGCCGCTTTGGCCAATCCTGCGCCAATACTGATTGCAACATCCGCGATTGTAACGGCGTGTTCGAATTGACGAATTGACTTATCGGGTAAGGTGATTGCAACCATATAGAACTCCAAAAGCTGAAAATGAAAAAGCGCGGTTCTACCGCGCTTTTTGAAATCTATGGACGAAAGAGAACCGCGCGGTTAGCGTAAAAAACTGCCTCGTATAGTTAGCGGTGTCATAACCATTTTGCTTTCCGCGGTGCGCGCGGCCCTTTCTTGCTTGTCTATCGTGAAAAATTGAATTTCACTCTCGCGTTGTAAAGAATTATAGAGGATTTCTATTGCGCGTTCAATCGACTTATTGGTAAGCCCGTAGTATCCTGCGCACTTGTTGTTTGCGTCAGCTTCAAGGCTTCAAAGCAAGATGAATCCAGTGGTCGGGCTCACCACGGCACGTACTGCGATTCTCAATTTGCTCGTCGCTCGTATGCCAATTTGACTAATCCAGGGAGACAACCAGTGAAAGTAGAACAAATCCTGCAACTGCCATCGATGCCGGCTGCAAGTCCGAGCTATCCGATGGGCCCGTACCGGTTTATCAACCGCGAGTTCATGATCGTCACGTACGAAACAGATCGCGATTTGCTTCGACAGGCTGTTCCAGAACCTTTGGAGCCTAATCCGGACGGTCATGTCTTGTATGAGTGGATACGGATGCCCGATAGCTCCGGCTTCGGCGACTACACCGAAAGCGGCGTAGTCATCCCTTGCTTTTACAAAGGCGAGCCGATCAATTTCACTGCACAAATGTACCTCGACGACGAACCGCCGATTTCGGCCGGACGCGAAATCTGGGGATTTCCGAAGAAGTACGCGTTGCCCAAGCTTGAAGTCTGTTCAGACACGCTTACAGGAACCCTGCATTACGCAGGACAACTCGTTGCAATGGGCACCATGGCTTACAAGCACCAAGAAGCGCCGGGCGGCATTGAAGCGCAAGCTAAGGGTATGACGAGAACGTCGTGTAATTTGAAGATCATTCCCGATGTGGACGGTACTCCAAAAATTTGTCAGTTGGTCGCATACAACCTGACGGACATCACAGTCAAGGGTGTTTGGCTTTCGCCTGCACGCCTGCACTTGATTCCGCATGTGAATGCGCCCGCTGCCGACCTTCCAATCAAGCGCATCGTCGGCGGGAAACACTTCATCAGTGACCTCACACTGCCACATGGCCGCGTGCTGTTCGATTACCTCAAAGACGCTTAACTGGATCGGGAGACATAAACCATGAACAAAAAAGATGTGATCGGTCTGGCATCAATGCCGCTGCAAAGCCCGACCTACCCGCGTGGGCCGTACAAATTTTTCAATCGTCAGTATCTGGTGATTCGGTACAAAACCGATGCAGATGCCATTCGAGCGCAACTGCCGGAGCCACTTGAGCCGGTAGGTGATACAGTTTCCGTTCAGTGGCTTGATCTTCCCGATGGCGAAGGGTTTGGCGCATATTCGGCTGCCGCGCAAATCATTCCATGCACGTTTAAAGGCGAGCAGTGCAATTTTGTCAGCCAGATGTATGTTGACAACTCTCCGCCATTAGCGGGCGGTCGCGAAATTTGGGGCTATCCGATGAAGTATGGCAAAGCTGTTTTGAAAGTAGAAGGCGACACACTGAAAGGCAGTCTCACTTATGCGACCCAACTGGTCGCCACTGGGACAATGGTTTATAAACACGACGCGTTTCGCAAAGACTATTCAGCGGAGCAAGAACTTTTGGGGCGTACGCAGATAACATTGAAGTTGATTCCGGACATCAATGGCAAGCCAGCGATCGCACAACTCGTCGGCATAAATTTCACCGATGTCGTGATCAAGGGTGCCTGGTCTGGCGCAGCACGTCTTGAGTTGGTGCCCGCAGTTAACTGTCCTCTTGCAGATTTACCGGTCAAGCACGTAGTGGGTGGTCTGCAAATGGTAACGGATATGACGCTGCCTTACGGACGCGTGTTGCACGATTACTTGGAAAAATAACTGTTAGGGGAAATGAACGGGGACGTATCGTTAAACCGGTCCGTCCCTTTTTTGGTCTAAGAAGTTGAAAACGGTCATAGAAATTCGCGCTTCAAATCTACGGTCGAACGGATGCCCAAGTCCGCGAAATGCTCTTCGAGCCACTCGCTCGCACATTCGCGTCCACGATCACGTAGCATGGTCAAAAAATCCCACTCGCAGGCAAACTTGCTTGACACTGATAAGTCCGCTAAGGCGCTATCTGCCCGGATTGAGTGGATTAGCACATACTTGAAATCATCGCGGAACTCATCCTTGATTTTGCCTTGATCAAGCAATTGCTGGACGAAATATACCGAGCGCAGCTCCTTAATCAGCGAAGAATTAAATGTAATTTCGTTTACCCGGTTTGCAATTTCACTCGACTGTGTCGGAGGCCCCTCGCGTTCAATGGGATTTATATGCAGTATGACTACGTCGCGCGAATCAGTGTGGTAAAACAAAGGGTACAAGGCTGGGTTACCCATATACCCCCCATCCCAGTAGTGCTCTCCGCCAATTTCTACTGCTTGGAATAAAAACGGCAAACACGCCGATGCGAGTACCACGTCAGCCGTTATCTCATGCGTTTTGAAAACCTTGACCTTGCCCGTACGCACATTGGTCGCCGAAAGAAATAACTTGGTGCTCCGGCTCGAATCGAGCTCTTCGAAATTCACGTGTGCCTCGAGAACTTCTCTAAGTGGATTGAAATTCATTGGATTGAGTTGGTAAGGCGAAAAAGTGCTCGTTAAAAGCTTGAAGCCTTCCGACGGTACTGACCTTTCCATATTCCATCCGCCGAACATCTGCTCCCACGGCGTGCGCTTGACCATGCTGTATTTTTGTCCCGCCTCGGAAATTGCCTGCCAGTAATTGTGCAATGCTTCGCGCGCGCCGTCTTTCCCCTTGAGCGCCCCATAGGCATAGACCACAGCATTCATTGAGCCCGCGCTTGTCCCGGACAGGCCTTCAATATCTATGCGGCCATCCTCAAGGAATTTATCCATAACGCCCCATGCGAACGCACCGTGTGCCCCGCCTCCCTGAAGCGCCATATTTATGCGTTTGACGGCTTTGTGCGAAGAGCTAACAACTTTGCTTCCGGCACTGCGGCTCAATGGGCGCTTCGATGCACGCTTGCCCGCGGCTCGTTTTGCGATCGGTACGGATATCTTGGCTTTCATTCTGCTCTCCTCGAATCTCTACTGTCGTTTCTTATTAGACGACTCTACAAACGCCACCTGAAAATTGAAAAGCGGCGAATAGGCTGAACCGGTTCGCCGCTTTCCATATTTAATACCGCACCGCGGTAGTCCAATTACTACAAAAACTCACGCTTCAAATCAACTGTTGACCGCACACCCAGATGTTCAAAATTATGCTGCAGCCACTCTGTCGCCAACGCACGCCCGCGATCGCGTAGCATGGTTAGAAATGCCCAGTCACTGGACATTTTGCTGGCAGATGAAAGATCTGACATCGCGTTATCCGCACGCACCGAATGAATCAGCACGTACTTCAGCTTTTCACGATGTTCATCCTTGATCCAGCCATTGTCGAGCAACTGCTGCACAAAATATACCGAACGCAACTCTTTGATCAGCGACGAATTGAACGTGATCTCATTGAGCCGATTTGCAATATCAGCCGAAGTTGTCGGTGGACCTGGTCGCTCGATTGGATTGATGTGCAAGATAACGACATCGCGTGAATCGGTGTAATAGAACAGCGGATAAAGGACCGGGTTGCCCATGTAGCCACCATCCCAATAATGCTCTCCGTTGATCTCTACCGCTTGAAATACCTGTGGCAAGCAAGCAGACGCCAACACAGTGGCAGACGTCACTTCCGGCGTATGGAAAATCTTAACCTTGCCAGTACGTACGTTGGTCGCACAAATGAACAGCTTGGTTTTCTTGCTCCGCTCAAGTTCCTCAAAATCCACCTGCTGCTCCAACACCTCTTTCAGCGGATTGTAATTCATCGGATTCATTTGATAAGGCGAGAGGACGCTCATCATCGACTTCATCATGTCCTGAAGCGGATTTTCCTTTTGAGACATTCCTATGTCCCATGGCATTTTTTTCGGAGCAAATTTTTGCCCTGCATCCGAAATAGCTTTCCAGAAATCGTGCATCGCTTGTCGCGCGCCATCGTTTCCTTTAATCATGCCATAGGCATACACCACGGCGTTCATGGAGCCAGCACTGGTACCTGACAACCCCTCAACTTGTACTCGACCGTCCTCAAGAAATTTATCCATGACGCCCCAACCAAAGGCACCATGCGCGCCGCCACCCTGTAGCGCCATGTTGATGATCTTTGGCTCGGTCCGCTTGATGATTGTCGGTCCAGTTACCGCAACAGAGCCTGTGGCGGCGGATTTACTTGCAGTCTTCTTTGCGACAGTCCTGGTTGCAGCCTTCGTTGCGCTGGCGGCGGCGCTCTTCGTCGTGCGCGGTGCAGACTTCGCTTTGGCTTTGGTAGTGGTTTTTGCGTTCATTCTCAAACCTTTCTTGCCCTCGGGCGGTTGGTGCATTGACGATCAGGAAATCGACACCGCAGCGCACCTCGTGCGCTGCAGGAACGAATTTGCGAATGCCTGATATCAGTGAGCAGTCCAGCCACCTTCAACCATAATATTTGTGCCTGTAATGGAAGCCGCCGAGTCACTGCAAAGGAAAATCGCTGTGCCAGCAACCTGTTCCGTTGTGACGAATTGTTTTGTTGGTTGCGCCGCCAACAAGACATCCTTCTTAACTTGCTCTTCCGTCATTCCGCGTGCTTTGGCCGTGTCGGGAATCTGCTTTTCTACAAGTGGCGTCAGGACATATCCCGGGCAAATCGCATTGCAGGTAATACCTTTTTCCGCAACTTCCAATGCTACCGTTTTGGTAAAGCCCATAACGCCGTGCTTTGACGCGACGTAGGCTGACTTGAATGGCGAAGCCACCATCGCATGTGCCGAAGCCACATTGATGATACGGCCCCAACCTTTGGACTTCATGTAAGGGACAGCCATCTTTGTCGTGTGAAACGCGGACGACATGTTGATCGCGATGATCGCGTCCCACTTGGCCGTCGGGAAATCTTCAACTGGACATACGTGTTGAATACCAGCGTTGTTGACCAAGATGTCGACACCGCCGAAATCAGCCGCCGCTTTTTTCATCATGGCTTCGATCTGTTCGGGCTTGCTCATGTCCGCGCCGTCGTAAGTCACCTTGATGCCAAATTTGGAAGCGAGGCCCGCACGAATTGCTTCGATTTCAGCGGCATCGCCGAAGCCGTTCAGAACGAGGTTGATACCCTCCTTTGCAAACCCCTCAGCAATACCCAATCCAATAC
>JAJAYN010000566.1 GCA_026786225.1 Burkholderiales bacterium
CGGTATCGCCATTTCAGTGTTCGGTGTCCATGTGTATCGATTTCAACGCGAGTTGTGTCGTCGCTTGTCGCCGCGTAGTGCATTCAAGCCGCAATATTTCCTGCCCAGGTCGCTGAATACGTTCAAACGAAACTTGATTCTGGCATCATTCGGTTGGCGCAAAGCGAGGTGACAAAAAATACGTTGTTTTCTGGCTTGACATCAAGCATCGTCCGGTTGCTCCATGGTTCGCTGATTGTTTTCCGCCATCGACGAGCCCATCCGTCGGCCACATTGCGCCAATCCCAAATCATTCCACATTCCTGCCCATCAAAATTGAAAACCAACGCCCATACCGCCGCATTGATCGAATCTGCCGACGCACTCGTTGCAAACGCGCCGATGGAGGCAGCCCGACTGTACGCAGCGGCCATGCTGGACGACCCTGCCAGCATCACCGCGCACAACGCGCTCGAGACACTGAAGGCACCGCAAGCATACGGACGCTGGATGCATGTGAATTGCCTGATTGATCCACGCGACGATATTTTCAAGTTCTTTGCCAATCACGAAATCGCAAAAAATCCCATCCGCGAATATCTTTCCGATGGCTGGCGCACGCTCTCGGAATTGATGGTTATTCTCGAGACGCTCGACAAGCCTTTGCTCAAAATGCATAGCGTGCTGGAATTCGCGGCTGGCTTTGGACGGTTTACGCGTCACCTCGTGCGCGCGTTGCCGGGACGCGTGACATGTGCGGATGTGTTGCCCGGCAGTATCGAGTTCCTGCAGGCACAGTTTGGCGCAAAGACCATATTGTCGACACACAAACCTGGCTCAATGATTTTCCCCGAGCAGTACGAACTGGTTTTTGTACTGTCGATGTTCACGCATCTGCCGCCATCGATGTGGCGCCCCTGGCTGCTTGCGCTTGCCACAGCGGTAAAGCCGGGTGGTCTGCTCGTGTTCAGTGTTTGCAACGAGACGTCGGCTCGCGAAATGGGGCTGGCTTTCGCCGCCGATGGCACCCATTTCATTTCAAGTTCCGAATCGCCCTCGCTGGATGCCGACGTTTATGGCACCACCTACACAACGCGCCAATTCGTCGAGGAGCAAGTTGAAGGAGCCGTTGGACGACGATCTTCCCACTACTTTCCCTACGCGTTCTGGGTGGGCCAGGATGCGGTGGTCGTGCAGTTCTAGTGTCTTGACACTGGTGACATGGCAGAGCTATGCCACGCGTTCGAACACGAGTATTTCCTGCCCGCACAAATCTCCAGGGCGTTCGATGAGCTTTAGTCCGGCACCGGCGGCAAGCTCGACAAAAAATTCAATTTCTACATCGATACGCGCTTCGGTACCGCTGTAGCGCGTTCCTGGCGCAGGTTCCATGTGTACGCTGATGATGGTGCGTCCACCAGCCTTGAGTACACGTGCCGTTTCACGCAGATAGTGCCGGCAGTCTCGCTCCAGCAAGTGCGTGAACAGCGATGCCGCAAACGCCAGATCTACGCTGCCATCCGCAACCGGGAAGCGATAATCGCAAGCCTGAATCGTGCCGTGCGGGTTGTACATTTCATTTCTCAGGTCGGCGTGGTGAAATTCGAATCGGCCCTGCGTGGCAGGCGACAGGTAATGGCGCGTCCAGTCGATACTGAGTTTGAGTACATCAAAGCCCACGTAGCGGGCGATATGCTGGTTGTTGGTGAGAAATCGCGCCGTTTTTCCGCAACCGCAACCGATATCGAGAATCGTTGAGCCCGGTTTGGTAAAGTGGCTGACGACTTGCGCCCACGAATGCCCGACCAGCAGAAAAATGGGTAGCTCATAGGTGCCTGTACTACCCATCAACGGTTGCGGCGGCAGTGCCAATGTATGCGTCCACACCGGATAATCGGCAAAAGTACTGGCGGCGTCCAGATCCGGTGTTTGGGCGAGGTCCTGATATGTCGTGTTGGTCATACGATCTTTCTAAAACAAGCCGGGCGGGTATTTAATAGAATTCTCTGCCGTGGATATAGCGAAATGCGCGGGCTCAAAACGGTCCGATCCTGGCAATATCGTCGATCCATATTTGCTTGTCATGCGCTGACAGCGCTTTCATCCACTTCACGATCAAGTACGAATGCCGGGTCGGTATAAAGCCCGCGCGCAAATCGACCTTCAACGCTTTCGCGTCGCCACAATGTCCAAACCATGCCACGCAATCCGTGAGCTGCGTCGCCGCCGTTTCCATCACCATCTGCGCAATGCCGCCACGCGCGGCGCAATCGGCAAAATGCGCCTTCGGCAAGCGTCGATAAAAACTCTTTTGTACAGCGAGTCCGCCCTCCAGATAGATATCCTTGTATTTGATCCAGTTGCAGAACCCGACGCATTCCGCCGTTCCGTCCGGCCATGTGTAGATGGCCACGAACTGGTGCCAGTCTTCGGGCCGAATCTCGGTTTCCAGAATACGGTATCCCGCCGGCACCGGGAACGCAGCGTTGAACGACGCCTGAAATAGCGCGCCAGCGTGGCGTGCGGCGTCTTTCGTTTCGAGTATGTTTAATGCGTCGTCGAATGTGCTCATTTCTCTGCGTACCAAATTTCTTCTATCATCTTGCCGTTTGCGCCAGATAAACTGACAAACTCCAGCACTGGCACGGTACTCCAGCCGTTTCGCCTGAAAACCCGCGTCGAATGGCGATCTGTACTATGGCGATGCATTGCGGATCATGCCACGCGTGTCACGTCGAACGACGGAGCAACCTCATCTTCTCAATCGATGCAATGATGCGGATTTTCACCCAATAGAACAGGCCTTGAACCGCCTGTGCGAAAGATGGGGGAAGGGCGAACGATCGTGCGTCAGTGTTCAATAACCTCTTGCCCCCGTCCTTCACCTCAAGTCAGTTTGCCGTGGCACTGCTTGAATTTCTTCCCTGACCCACACCAGCACGGATCATTGCGGCCGACTTTGACTTCCTGACGTACGTACGGCTGCGCCGCTCGCTGTTCTTCGACCTTGTCGTTGTCGGCAAGTGCTTCATCGTAATCAGCGTGGTGGTATTGCACGTTTTGCGCCGTTCTCGTTGCCGCTTCCTCTGCAGCCTTTTCGGCCGCAGCGACTTCGTCCGTAGAGCGCACTTGTACCTGGATGAGGAGCTGCGTCACTTCGCGCTTGATGCCATCGAGCATATTGCTGAACAACTCAAAGGCTTCGCGTTTGTATTCTTGCTTGGGTTGCTTTTGTGCGTAGCCGCGCAGGTGTATGCCCTGACGAAGGTAGTCGAGCGAGGCAAGGTGCTCGCGCCAGTGCGAATCGATTGCCTGCAGCATGACCGACCGCTCGTACTGGTGCAGCAGCGCCGGATCGACGTCCTTGAATTTGGCGGCGTACTCGGCGTTGGCTTGCTCGACGATGCGGGCGGCGATTTTCTCACCATCAATTTCTGATTCCGTTTTCATCCACTCGTCAATCGGCGCCTGAATATTGAAATCAGCATTGAGCGTCTTGGTCAGGGCCGGAATATCCCATTGCTCCTCGACCGTCTCGGGCGGTACAAACTGGTTGACCACGCCCTCGAGTACGCCACCGCGCATGCCGACGATGGTTTCGGAAATATCGTCGGCATCGAGCAATTCATTGCGCTGTTAATAGATGACTTTGCGCTGGTCGTTGGCGACGTCATCATATTCAAGCAATTGCTTGCGCATATCAAAGTTACGCGCCTCGACTTTGCGCTGGGCGTTTTCAATTGACCGCGAAACCATCCCTGCTTCGATCGCTTCACCTTCGGGGATTTTCAGGCGTGCCATGATCGATTTGAGGCGGTCACCGGCGAATATCTTCAGCAGTGGATCTTCAAACGAGAGGAAGAATCGCGATGACCCCGGATCTCCCTGACGGCCGGCGCGACCACGCAGCTGGTTGTCGATACGCCGTGATTCGTGGCGTTCGGAACCCACAATATGCAGGCCGCCGGACGCGACAACCGTCTGATGCAGCGCATCCCAATTGGTTTTGATTTCGCTGATACGCAGCTCTTTTTGTGCCTCGGACAGCGATTCATCGGCCTTGATTGTCCGCATTTCCGGGTCAGGATTGCCGCCCAGCACAATGTCGGTACCGCGACCGGCCATATTGGTGGCGATGGTAATTTGCCTGGGTTTGCCCGCCTGCGCCACGATGTCGGCTTCACGCGCATGCTGCTTGGCGTTCAACACTTCATGCGGGAGCTGTTCCTTCGTAAGCAACGCTGAAAGCAACTCCGAGTTTTCAATCGAGGTGGTGCCGAGCAGCACCGGCTGACCGCGTTCAAAGCAAGCCTTCACATCGATGACGATGGCGTTGTGCTTTTCTTTCGCACTGATATACACCAGATCATTGGTGTCTTTTCGCGTCATCGGCTTATTGGTCGGGATGATCACCGTTTCCAGATTGTAGATACTTTGAAATTCGAACGCTTCCGTATCGGCGGTTCCAGTCATGCCGGAGAGGCGGCTATAGAGACGGAAATAGTTCTGGAAAGTGATTGATGCCAGCGTTTGCGACTCGTGCTGGATCTTTACGCCTTCTTTGGCCTCAACCGCCTGATGCAGGCCCTCAGACCAGCGACGACCCGCCATCATCCTGCCGGTAAATTCATCGACGATCACAACTTCGCCATCCTGTACAACGTATTGCTGGTCGCGATGATAAAGAGCGTGCGCACGGACCGCTGCGTAAAGGTGATGAATCAACATAATGTTGGCAGGATCGTAGAGCGATGCGCCCTCCAGCATCAGGCCGTTTTTCACCATCAGTGCTTCTGCGTGCTCATGCCCAGTCTCGGATAGCAGCACCGTGTGCTGCTTGAGATCGACCAGGAAATCACCTTCAGCGTCTTCCTTCTCCTGCGGCTTGAGATGCGGCACCAGCGCATTGATTTTCACGTACATCGCAGCAGAGTCTTCGGCCTGGCCGGAAATGATGAGCGGTGTGCGTGCTTCGTCGATCAGGATCGAATCGACATCATCGACGATACCGAAATTGAGCCCGCGCATGACGCGCTCAGATTTGTTCGTCACCATGTTGTCGCGCAAATAGTCGAAGCCAAATTCATTGTTGGTGCCGTAGGTAATGTCGGCCTTGAAAGCAACTTGCTTGGCGTCGTGCGGCATTTGCGAAAGGTTGCAGCCGACGGTGAGACCAAGGAAGTTGTGCAGGCGACCCATCCATTCGGAGTCGCGCTGGGCGAGGTAATCGTTCACGGTGACCACATGTACACCTTTGCCGCTGAGTGCATTCAAGTACGACGGCAGGGTGGCGACCAGCGTTTTACCTTCACCGGTACGCATTTCAGCAATCTTGCCGTCGTTCAATACCATGCCGCCGATCAGTTGGACATCGAAGTGGCGCATGCCGAGCGCGCGTTTACTGCCCTCGCGCACGACGGCAAATGCTTCGGGCAGCAATTGCTGGAGTGTTTCGCCCTTTGCGAAACGTTGCTTGAATTCGTCGGTCTTGGCTTTGAGTTCCGTATCTGTCAGCGCAGAAGTCGCCGGTTCCAGTGCGTTGATCAGTACGACCGTTTTGCGATACTGCTTGAGCAAACGCTCATTACGGCTGCCAAAAATGGATTTCAAAAATATATCGAACATGTGAGGCTTTCTTGTTTTCGCTGCACGATGGCAGGATTGGAGTCATGCGAAATTGGGGAGTGCTTCGAGGCGCATCCTGCAGCACAACACTGCTCTGCAAGATGGGGGCGCGCAACGCGGATCGCAATCGCCCCTGTGGAGGCGGATTGCGGGGCGCGTGGCTGGGGGAGACTACGGGGCGCGGGCGGACTTGGTCGCAACCGCCGGTTCCTGCGCTTTGGCGAAGGAAAGGAAGCGGTTGGGATTCAGCGGCACACTGTTCTCGCGAACTTCAAAATGCAGGTGCGGGCCGGTCGCGCGGCCAGACTGGCCGAGTGCACCGATGTGCTGGCCTTTGAGTACAACGTCGCCGACCTTGACGATCATTTTCGACAGATGCGCGTAGCGGGTCGTGAGGCCGTTATCGTGATCGACATCGATCATCTTGCCGTATTCAGGATGAACCTCTGCAGCCGACACAACACCACCGGCAGCGACAAGAATTTCTGAGCCCGGGGCCGCAATGAAATCCACACCCGTATGAAACGCCTGACGTCCGTTGAATGGATCTATGCGATAACCAAAGTTTGACGAGTAATAACCCGTTTCGACTGGCATGGTCGTGGGGATGGCCTTCGCGGCCAGCCGCCCTGCCATCAGGACGGAATCAAACACGCCAAGCTTATCGCTGCGGTCGTCAAGCGAGCGCGATATATCCTTGATCCTGGATTCAAAGTCCTTGAATGAAATTTCCTCGGACAGCGCGATCGACGGCGTGGGGCCGCCACGGCCTGGCGTCTCGGAGAAACGGAATTCTTCGGGTTTGATGCCGGCCGCCTTGCCCAGACGTTCGCCAAATGCATCCAGACGCATCAGACGCGCCTGCAATTCGCCGAGTTTGACAGCGAGCGAATTCAACTGCTCGCGCATTTCTTTTTCCGCCGCTTGTGTCTTTTGCTGCGTGAGCGTGGAAATGAGGCTCTGGATGAACGGGTTCTGGATATCGACCGCGTATTTCATGGTCACCCAGTAAGTGCCGAGCGCAAACATAAAACCAGCACTGATAAAGCCGCACACCGCCATGATAATCTGCGACTGCGAGATCGTGACAATGCGGCTTTTGGCCAGACTGTCCGAAACGAGAATTATATTCATCCGCTACTCCTGCCTAACCTGTGATGCCCACCATGGCGCTCAAGACACCAACCCACTCAAAACCAATCCCTGGTTCCAAGCCGATCCGTGCCCTGCTGCGCGAAAACGAGACGCTACTGCCATTTCATGAGCAGCTGCGCCAGATTTCCGGGCTTCAAAAAACTTTTGTCGATGCTTTACCGCCCGGCCTGAGTGAATCATGCCGCATAGCCACAGTGGAAGGATCGACGATTATTGTTGCGACGGCCAATGGGGCCGTGGCGGCAAAACTAAAGCAAATGTTGCCGCGACTGCTTGGGAGTTTTCGTGAAACTATTGGTGAAAATAAAAAGCAATATCAAGAGGTTACCGGAATTTCCGTGATCGTGCAACCCGAGTTTTTTGTCGCTGAAATGCCGCCGAAATTGGCCCCGCCGCGAGCACCTATCCCCACCGCGAAACTCGCGGAACTGGCTGAATCATTGGGAGATTCTCCGCTAAAGACGACGCTGGAAGCACTCGCAAATAAACGTCAGCGTGCACTTACAAACAAAAAGAAACCTGGCTGAAAAGTTCAAAGAACCAGCAATCGTTCGGCAATGTAGATCACAGCGACGGCGGCAGCAAACAGCACTGTGACTTTGACAATGCTTTTGGTAAATTTCAGGAAGAGCGGATTTCTGGTGAACAGATAGGCAAGCAATGTCCCTGAGATCGCGATCACAGCGACCATCAGTAACAGCCGCAGTCCGATCAACATATCGTGAGCGCTCGAACGCTCAAGCAGCAGCTAGTGACATATTGCCGAACGCAGCGGGCAGTTGATCGCGCTTGTCGAAGGTCACAAATTCAAACGAGGTCTCATCGGCCAACAACATCCGCACCAGTTGGTTGTTCATGGCGTGGCCAGACTTAATGCCGTGGAAGGCACCGATCAATGGGTGTCCGAGCATATACAAATCACCGACGGCGTCGAGTGCCTTGTGTTTGACGAATTCGTCGTCAAAGCGCAAACCTTCACTGTTGAGAACACGAAAGTCATCGATCACGATGGCGTTGTCCAGCGATCCACCTCTGCCCAACCCCATCTCGCGCAGCATTTCTACATCGTGGGTAAATCCGAACGTCCGCGCACGCGCGACCTCCTTGGCGAACGAAACTTCAGCGAAATCAATTTCCACATCGGACGCCGCCTTTTTGAACACCGGATGATCAAATTCGATGGTGAACTTCAGTTTGAACCCGTTAAAGGGCGCAAGTGACACGTAGCGATCTTTTTCTTTCAGCTCAAGGTGTTTTTTCACGCGGATGTAGCGTTTCGACTTGCCCTGCTCTTCGATGCCGGCCGACTGCAGCAGAAAGACGAATGGGCCTGCACTGCCGTCCATGATCGGCACCTCTTCGGCCGAAAGATCGACGTAAGCGTTGTCGATCCCCAAACCCGCGAATGCCGACATCAGATGCTCGACCGTCGCCACTTTCGCGCCGCTTTGCGAATTCTCGATGCGCGTGGACATGCGTGTATCGTTCACATTCAGTGCGTGTGCGCGCACCATCGGACTACCTGGCAAATCGGTGCGGCAAAACACGATACCGGTGTCCGGCGCCGCGGGGCGAATCAACATCTCGACACGATGGCCGAGATGCACACCGACGCCGGTGGCGCGAACTTTGTTCTTGAGGGTACGCTGCTTGATCATGGGTAAAAATGAATGTTGGATGCGTTACAACATTGCTGCAAGTTTAGCATTTGCAAGTGCAGGCAGCACGCAGCGGCAAGCCCGCCGACCCGCGCGCGCTAACCTTTCGCGCGTTTCTTGACCTTCGATGCGGGTGTGGATTTCTTGTCGTCCTCGGCCGACTTTTGATCGCCAATAATGCTCTTTACCGGGCAAACCTTGAAGATCGGGCATTTCTTGCAACCGACAGCGATGGCAACCGGGCAAATCACCATGGGGTATTCCTTTGTGACGGTGGGGGCTAACACATGATACAGACAATCAGCGCAAGCCCATGGCAAACCGGCTTGGCTAGAACGCGCGGAATTTGTGGTCGTGCGCGTCGAGCTCCGCTTTCAGCTCGCGATAGTCGGAGCACATGTGCTCCACCTCCTGCCAAAACGCGGTCGAGTGATTCATGTGCCGCAGGTGGGCCAACTCATGGCAGACCACGTAGTCGATCAACGCGGGACGTGCCTTGATCAGGCGCCACGAAAAGCGCACCTCGCGGCGCGCGTTGCAGCTACCCCATCGACCATTTGCACTGGAGAGGAATACATGCGGCGGCACCAAACCATGCAATTTGGCGAAAAAGAAAGCGCGTTGCGCGAAATGCGGCAGCGCCTGCTTCTTGTACCAGTCGACGACCGCCTTTTCGATCACTGTTCCAGCAGCAGACCGACCGCGCACAAACAAATGCCCCATCAGTGATTCGACGAAAGGCTTTCTCCTCGTCGAATCGTCGGCAATATCGAGCATCAACGTCAAACCATCGCCCATGAAAAATATTGTCGTTCCCGTCTGCCACGCTTGCGGAACGATGCGGCGATGCGACCATTCATCGAGTTTCTTCAGCACCCAGTCAGCGTTCTTGCCAATCATTTCTTCCACGGCGGACATCGGCGTGGATAGCGATACGGCGACGGTCATACCCGTGCCATCGACCTTCAAGCCAACGCCACGTCGTCCGCGACGCCTCACCAGCTTGTAATCAACGCGGTGCCCTTGCAGCGCGATGCTGCGCTCGGATTGTTCAGAGGCGATGGTGGTGGGCAGCGGCCTTTTCAATTTGAAGAACATGTCACGTTCAATTTGCGGGTGTCAAAATCAGCATTTCACCCTCAATCCAGTTTTCAACATCCGCGATCACTTCCCCCGGCTCGCGTCCTGCCGTGACGATAGGCGGGCCGATGCTCACGGTGATCTTCCCGGGATATTTCATAAAGGCATTGCGTCGCCAGCATTCTCCTGCGTTGTGCGCGATTGGCAATATCGGCGTGCCGGTTTTCGCCGCCAGCCAAGCGCCGCCGATACCGTAGCGACCACGTTTTCCCGGTGCAATACGCGTACCCTCAGGAAAGATGGAGACCCAGAGACCACGACTGATGCGCTCGCGTCCCTGCTCTTCAATTTGCTCGATGGCGCGCTTACCGCTTGTGCGATCAATCGCAATCGACTGCAAGGCATACAGCACCCAGCCGATAACCGGTACCCACACCATTTCACGCTTGATGATCCAGACTGCACGCGGCAGCAGCGTGAGGATAAAAACCGTTTCCCACGCCGACTGGTGCTTGGCCATCGACACGCAGGCATACGCCGGCATGTTTTCGCGGCCTTTCACCCAATAGTCGATCCCGCAAATCACTTTCGCGAGCCAGATCGTCGTCTTTCCCCAGCTTTGCGCAAGGGCATAACCGCTGTTGTAGTGGATAAAAATGAGCGGCACCACAAAAATACCGTAGGCAACGGTCGCCAAAATTGCCGCCAGGAAAAAAAACAGGGATCGGATAAAAATCATTTATTGCCTACCAGGCCGACGCACGTGTCGGGTCGGCAACGAGAAAGTTCACGGCATCGGCCAGATCGGTGTAGGTTTTTGTACCGCGCGGCAATCCACCATTTTCCTTGGTCTTTTTTCCCTTGCCGGTCAACACCAGAATTGGCGCACAGCCCACTTTGGCAGCCGCTTCAAGATCGCGCAGTGAATCTCCTATTGCCGGCACACCGTTGAGACCCACATGCAACCGTGCGGCGATATCCTCGAACATGCCGGTATCGGGCTTTCGGCAATGGCATTGCTGCTCAGCGGTACACGGACAAAAGAAAATGGCGTCGATACGGCCGCCTTTCCGAAAAACCAGTTCCATCATTTTGTCGTTAATGGCATTGAAGGTGGCCATGTCAAAAAGTCCACGTCCAATACCCGATTGATTAGTGGCGACGACAACGCGAAATCCGTTCTGATTAAGACGCGCAATCGCTTCGACTGCGCCATCAATCGGTTTCCATTCGCGAGGCGACTTGATGAATTGATCGCTGTCGTGATTGATGACGCCATCGCGGTCGAGAATCACCAGTTTTGATTGGGGTGTCATGGATCTGATTCTACGTGATGAAAATCACGCGCGCAGCAGCTCGAAATCGGCGCGCGTCATCGCAAACACCGCCGTATCGCCAAGGTCGCCGTCCGCATTCCGGCGTTCCTGTCGCAGGGTCGCTTCGTGGATAAAGGCGACGCGGGGAGGTACCGCAGCGCTGCGCAGATTCTTGCTGTCACAGCGAATCGTCAAGCGCTCGGCGCGCAAGTGACGAAAAGCAAAGTTGGTGAGGAGCTTCATCGCTTCGGTAATGAAGCCCTGTCCCTCCGCGTCTGGCCGGATCCAATAGCCAATTTCCATCGCCGGAATGGTCCAGTCGATACGATGCAATCCTGTCGCCCCAAGAAATTGGTTATCAACTCTGCGCCAGATGCCCATTGCCAGATCCTCGCGCAAAAGCCATTTAGCCTGCATGCGACGCACATACTCACGCGAAAAATCAAGACTGTTGTGTTCGTTTACCCACGGCATCCAGTGCTTGAGATTTTCGCGCGATGCTTCAACCGCGTTCCACAAGTCTGGCGCGTGTTCGTCGCGAAAGGTGCGCAGCAATACGCGATCACCGATCAGCTCGGAAGGGATATCCAGCAGAATCGGATTCAGCTTTTCGGTCATGTGGCCAGTTTGGACAGATCGGCAACTTTGTTCATCAGCGTGTGCAAATCGGACAGCAGCGCCAAGCGGTTGGCGCGTAGCTTGGGGCCGGCGGCATTGACCATCACGCCGGCGAAGAAGGCATCGACCGGTGCTTTCAGCCGCGCTAGATTTCTAAGCGCCGCGCTATAGTCTCCGCCGTCAATACACATTCCAAAGAGTGGTAGTACTCCCTTCATGGCCCCATACAGCTCGTGTTCTGCTGGTTCCACAAAAGCGCTTGTATCGACGTTGACGAAATCGAGATCGGCTTTTTTGAGAATATTGCCGATTCGTTTATTTGCCGCAGCGAGACCAGCTGCTTCCGGCAGCTTTTGAAATGCGCACACTGCCGCCAATCGTACTGGCAGCTCGCCCCAGGGTGGGCGCACCGATACCACCGCATCGACTTCCAGCGCCGAGTAACCAAGCTCGCGCAGATAGCCGATCAAGCGATCAAAAATATACTCGACGAGTTTGTCCGCCGATTCCGGTTTCGCTGTCGCGAAAGGTTTCAACGCCTGTGCAACCAAATCTTTGACTGCCAGCGGCAAATTGCGCTCAATCAACATCCGCAGCACGCCGAGCGCGTGACGGCGCAGTGCGAATGGGTCTTTGTCTCCCGTTGGAACTTGATCGATCGAAAAAAGTCCCGCCAACGTTTCCAGCTTGTCAGCCAGTGCCACGGCCAACGCTACGTTCGAGTCGGGCAATGTATCCCCAGCAAAGCGCGGCTTATAGTGCTGCTCAATAGCGTCGGCGACCACTTCTGCTTCGCCGTCGTGCAGGGCGTAATAGCGTCCCATCGTGCCCTGCAACTCCGGAAACTCGCCGACCATATCTGTAACCAGGTCAGCTTTGGCCAGCAGCGCAGCGCGATCAGCCTGCTGCGCATCCGCACCGATCAGCTTCGCAATGTATATCGCCAGTTTGCGAACTCGTTCGCCCCGTTCGCCCTGGGACCCAAGCCTGTTGTGATAAACCACGCTCGCCAATTTCGGAATGCGATCCACCAGCTTCGTTTTTTTGTCCGTCTCAAAGAAAAACCGCGCATCGGACAACCGTGGCCGCACCACGCGTTGATTTCCTTCGATCACGTGCTGCGGATTGTTCAGGCGCATATTACTGACGATCAGAAACCGGCTCGACAAACCACCTTCGCTCAAAAACAGCGGGAAATATTTCTGGTTCAATTTCATCGTCAGCACCAGACACTCAGCCGGTACTTCAAGAAATTCGGCATCGAATTTTCCGACGTATACGGTCGGCCGTTCCACCAACCCGTTCACTTCGTCGAGCAGCGCCTCATAGTCTTCGGGCTCGCCTAATGTGTCGCCGGTCTGCTCAGCGTGCGCGAACAAGAGCCGCATGATTTCGGCGCGGCGCTTTTCAAAGCTGGCGATCACGCCACCTTCATTTTCCAGAC
>JAJAYN010000567.1 GCA_026786225.1 Burkholderiales bacterium
AGCACGCCCTTGGTGAAATCCCAACGCTCCACGCCGACGCCGATAAAAGCCTTCTTGCCGATCCCCAAGCGCTTGATGACGTTCTCGCGGCAAACAGGAACGGACGGGATTTTTGCCATGCATACCGGTGGCCATTCGATCGATATTGGGTAAGGCGCCACCAGACAAGCATGGCCGCCCGCGCGTATACGCTGCTGCTCATGATCGATATTGGTCTCGGCAAAGCGATCAACCGTGGCAAGGAAATTCTGACAGTGAGAACGAGTGTGAAAGCCTACAATGTCGGCGGCGATCATACCCTCCAGTAGCGCATTACGCTGCGGACAAATCCCGAACGCGTCCGCGCTCGGCCACGGGATATGCCAAAAGAGCACGATAGTCGCGCCGGGCAGTCGCTGCCGGATCATGCGCGGCAGCAACGCCAGATGAAAATCCTGAATAAGAATCACCGGGTTCGCTGAGCGGGCAGCTCTGGTGATCGCATCCGCGAACTTTTCGTTGACTGCCTGGTATTGTAGCCAGTCGCGGTCGCGGAATATTGGACGCACATGCGCCAGATGGCAAAGTGACCACAGCCCCTCATTGGAATAGCCGTAGTAATAGCCTTCTTCCTCGGCCTCGTTCAACCAGATTCGCTGAAGCGAGTATTCCGGCTTATCCGGCGGCACCTTGATTCGGTCCTTTGCGTCCACTGTTTCGCGATCCGCCGAGCCGCTGCCGTGTGCCACCCACAGGCCCTCGCAAGCTCGCATGACCGGCTCGATCGCGGTGACCATTCCGCTGGCGGGGTAGCTCACGCTAACTGTGCCGTCGGCCGCGCGATTGTGCATATACGGTTCACGGTTTGACACGACAATCATTTCCGGCGACTGCAACTGGCCGCGCACCAAGTGTTTCAATGCATCCGGCGTCCAGTTTTCACGATAGTCTATTTCCAGCCGCTGCGCGCTCTCCAAATCATGCAAAGCCGCGCGTACTTGCGTCAGTACTTCATTGTCGCTGCCTGGGCGCGAGGTAACTTCACCCAGAAATGTTTTTTTGCGGATGTCACCGACCAGCGAGCGAATCCACAGCTTCAGAATGACCCAGGCCACACCGACTGCGACCGCGATTGCTATCAAGCTGACAAGGGCAATCGCGGCAATAAGATAGTCTCGAGCGTTGACTTGCCGGCGGCCGATGAAACTCAGGTCGTGTACGAGAATTACTTCCAGCGATTGCGCAGTGCCCGCCCCGGCGACGTAGCGCGTAACCTGCAGACGGCCGCTTTCAGTATCGATTGTTTTGCCGAGCGTGGGGCTCTCCTTGGCGGTGCACTTGACCGTGATGGGCGTGTCCGGCGTCTTCTGCAACAGGCGTCCGCCATGATCGCAGATGACGATGGCTTGCAGCCGTTCGTCGGCGGTCAGCCGCTGCAAATATTGCGCCAGGTTCGCCGGGTTGGGATCACGCGCCAGGCTGAGCAGGGCGTATTCCATCGAATTGAACAGCAGCCGCGAACGCGATTCGACATCGGAGCGGAACCAGCGGGTCAGGATACCGTCGACATACGGCGCGGAGATGTAAGCCGTCAGGGACAGGATGAATAAAATGGGCAGAGCAAATTTCCAAGTCAGCTGGCGTAACATCGGGTCCTCCCTCAAGTCTATGGATGATAGTGGAGTTCAGATCGCGGGTGGCGACCGCATATCGTACGATTTTTTTGCTGCGCAGGATGCTTGTAATTCCAATAGTCGACATGGTCACGCACAAATGTACCAGTGACCCACAACTCTGCCGGGAGAGTTGATGTTCCCGGAATCATGCGAAAGCCGTTATTGTCAATGCGAAAAAAAGTCGATACTGTATTTTTTGTTAGGTTCATTTTGTTAGTAGGCTTTCATTGCCGGACGCCGTATGTGCGCTGGTCTTCGACGTCATGTTTATCAACGCGCTATGGAATTGAATTGTTTTTCTTTCACAGGCGAAATCTATTTCACGCATTTACAATTGGGCTTCCCAATCTCCTCGTCACGCTCATTCTCTTTGCCCTTTTGCCGCGCCTCGATTCCACTACCGCGTGGTGCCTGTTGGCTAGCCTTCTCTATCTTCCCTATGCGAGCTTGCTAGGATGTCGCATCTGGAAACGTAACCGCCCGGGGGGATAGGGAGTGCCGTTACCTCGTCAGGTCGAATTGATGGTCAGGCGGTGCCAAGCGCGACAGCCACGAGCATGAACACACCGACTGCAAAAGAGGCGACAGCCACCAGTTTGAGATAGCGAACGGCTTCAGGCACCGCCCGCTGGGCAATTTTTTGATGCCACTGCCAGGGGATGACGAACAGGCAGGCGGTAGTACCAACGAGAATCCAGCCAAATGCGGTAAAGACCGTGGAGAAAAGCATCTCCGGTGCATACAGCAGGAACGCGGCACCGACAATCATGCGGATGGACAGCTCCAGATAGTGGGTGCCGGCCGAGGTAGCGAAGCCAAACAGAAAGCGGGTGACTCGCGCTGGCGCGGCAAATGCGACAACCGCCAAACTCACGAAATAGAACGCCGTCAACAGGACGAGCGCCAAGGCAAGCACGTTTGTCATCGGTAAAGGGTATGCACGGCGAGGATCGTTCGCGGCCTCATCGAAAAAACACCCAGCTGACCAGTCCGAACAGAGGCAGCAGGATGGCGCAGGACCAACCCATGTAGGCAAAAAAGCTCGGCATCTTGATGCCGCGCTCTTCGGCGATCGCTTTGATCATGAAATTCGGCGCGTTGCCGATGTAAGTGTTGGCGCCCATGAACACCGCCCCGCAGGAAATAGCGAGCAGTGTCGTCGAGAGTGTAGTCATCAGCACCTTCGGATCGCCACCGGCCAGATTGAAAAACACCAGATAGGTCGGCGCGTTATCGAGGAACGAGGACAGTGCGCCTGTCAACCAGAAGTACATCGCATTGTTCGGCTCGCCGCCGGGGCCGGTGACCATCACAACCAGCGGTGCCAGCGCACCTTCGCTGCCGGCACGCAGGATGGCAATAGCCGGAATGATGGTGATGAAAATGCCGACGAACAGCTTCGCCACTTCCAGAATCGGCTCCCATGTATAGGCGTTGGCTGCGCGTACGCGCGCCGCCGTCATCTTCCACGACAGGCCGGTGATCCCCAGCAGCAGCACATCGCGCACCACGTTCTGCAATTCGACGGGGATACCGAAAATACTGAAGCCGACGTTGGGTTTCCAGAAGCCCGATAGCAGTACAGAGGCGATCACCCCCAGCAACAGCAGGAAGTTGATGCCACCTTCAATACCGAGACGATTATCGGGTGTGGGGTCCAGCCGTGCTGGGCGCTCTTCGCCGCGATGATGGTAGAAGTAGTAATCGAGTGCATAAAACACCACCAGCAGTACGCCACTGGCAAGCAGCATCGGCAGGAACATGGTGCGCGTCGTCCAGAAGAAATCCACTCCCTTCAGGAAGCCGAGAAACAATGGCGGGTCGCCGAGCGGCGTCAGCGAGCCGCCGATATTGCCGACCAGAAAAATAAAGAACACGACTACGTGGACGTTGTGACGCCGGTTGTCGTTGGCGCGAATGATCGGCCGAATCAGCAGCATGGCAGCGCCTGTCGTGCCCATGATGCTCGCCAGAAGCGTACCCAGCGCCAGCAAGCCGGTATTGAGCGCCGGCGTGCCGTGCAGATTACCGCGCACGTAGATCCCGCCTGAGACCGTGAATAACGCCAGCAACAGGATGATGAACGGAATGTATTCGAGCAATAGCGTGTGCAGCAGTTCATGTGCCGTGAGACCGGCTCCAAAAAAAGCGGCGAACGGCAGCAGAAATGCCAGCGACCAGGCCAACGACACTTTGCCGAAATGGTGATGCCAAACCAACGGGATGGCGAGCGGCATGATTGCAATGGAAAGCAGGATGCCGACAAACGGAATCACCCAGACAAGGCCGAGGCGGGAGCCATCGAACGGGAGCGCTTCAGGAGCGGCAAAGGCGGGCGCAGCAACGGCAGCAAAGATAAGCGCACTGAAGAATCGGGAGAAAATACCTTTCGGCAGGAGGGTCTTCATGGAGTGAGAATGACATGCACACGATATGGCCCGTGCGCGCCGATCACGATGGTCTGTTCAATGTCTGCGGTACGCGATGGCCCGGATACAAAAAATGTGGCGCGTGGCGGCTCGCCGATTTCACTGCGCATCAATGCGAATGCGTCTTCCATCGTCGCCACCATCCGGCTTTTCTTGACGATGCAGATGTGCGTTTCCGGCAACAGCGCGGTGGATTTCGGCGTGTCGGGCGCGCCTAGTAACAACAGCGTGCCAGTCTCACCGATGGCGCAAAAGCAACCGGTGATGCCGATCAGGTCATCGCCATTCGCGGGGCGGTTGTCATACTCAATACCAGTGGCCTGCCAATCGAGCGAAGCGAATTCGGGCCAGCCAACGCAACGGGGCTGCAAGGATGCGCTGGCAATATAGCGGGCCACTTCACGCGATACGTCGGCCAAGCCGGCAACTTCAGTAATCGTCGTTGTCAGGCGCGCACATTCCTCGACGAAATGTTGCACCGGATCATGCATGGCAAAGGTCGGCACCGGTCCGCGCGGGTGTGTGGAAATATGCGAACGCACGGCAACGAGTTCGCCTTCGGCTGTCGCACCGGCCTTGCCGCTCTGGCCGCGAATGCGCGCGAGAATGTTTTCGCGCGCGCTCATGCGTTGCTTTTCTTCACAGCCAGTTTTGCGGCATAAAGTTCACGGAATGTTTTGCCTTCAGGTGCGGGCATGTCGCGTCCGTCCGTCCAGCCATCAATGCCAGGCAGGGCGTGAATCAATTTCGCCTTGCCACCCAGCATCGCGGCAAACCTTGCGGCGATGCGGGTGGCAAACGCGTACAGACCCGGGCGTTGGACAAAGTATCCCCATACGGAGATCGCGAAGCGCTCGCCAAACGGTCGCAGCTTCATATCAAATTGCCGCTCGCGCCATTTGCGCATCAGGTCCGGCAATGGAATTTTTACCGGGCACACGACCTGGCACTCGCCGCAAAACGTCGCCGCGTTAGGCAGGTCGCCCGCGTTCTCGATGCCGACGTAAGTTGGCGTCAGTACCGAGCCCATCGGCCCTGGATACACCCAGCCGTAGGCATGCCCACCGACGTTCTGGTACACCGGGCAATGATTCATGCAGGCACCACAACGGATACAGCGCAGCATGTCTTTCATGTCGCTGCCGACCAGCTTGGTGCGCCCTGCAT
>JAJAYN010000568.1 GCA_026786225.1 Burkholderiales bacterium
GGATTCATGTCGAGGTCGAGCGCATCACCGATCCGGCGCGCATCAAGGCGCTGGGCGATGGCCTGGTCTCGGTGCTCGGCGATGTGCGCGCATCGGTCGAGGATTTTCCATTGATGAAAGCAAAGATCGCCGAGATACTGTCAAACATGGGTGGCGCAGCCAAAGTCGTGCCGCTGGAAGAACTCGATGAGGCTCGGGCTTTTTTGGCCTGGACAGCTGACAACCATTTTACATTCCTTGGCTATCGCGACTACGAGCTCAGTGAACAGAAGGGCGCGGACGTATTGAAAATCGTGCCAAAGTCCGGGCTCGGCATTTTGCGGGAGCCAAAACTGGGCGGCGTTTCGCAGAGCTTCAACGAATTGTCCCCCGAGCTGAAAGCGCTGGCCAGAAAGCCACAGTTGCTGGTGCTGACGAAGGCGAATTCACGCGCCACCGTGCATCGTCCCGGCTACCTCGATTACATCGGCGTAAAGCGTTTTGACGATAAAGGCCATGTGATCGGCGAGCGCCGCATGATCGGCCTGTATACGTCATCGACCTATCACGCCGATCCACACGACATCCCGCTGCTACGCCGCAAAATTTCTGTCCTGATGGCACGTGCGGGATTTCCGCCTTCGAGTCACGCCGGCAAGAATCTTTTTTCCATACTGGAAACTTTCCCGCGCGATGAGCTTTTCCAGATCGGCGATGAAGAATTGTTCGACACCGCCATGGGCATCCTGCGGCTGGGTGAACGCGCCCGTACCCGCATGTTCGTGCGTCGCGATGTTTATGCCCGGTTCTATTCCTGCCTGATTTACCTGCCGCGCGAAAGCTACAACACCGAAACCCGCGTGAAGTTGCAGGAAATCCTCAAGCGCGCGTTCAATGGCGTGAGCGCCGAATTCAACGTACAGCTATCTGAATCCGTGCTGGCCCGCATTCATATGTTGATCCGCACCGCGCCCGGCGCTGCGCCACAAACCGACATCAAGGCCCTGGAAGCGGAAGTCATTTTCGCGCTACGCAAATGGGAGGATGGCGTCTTTACACTCTTGAGCCAGTCGCCGACGCTGGGCGAGGAAGTGGCCAATCAGGCGCGGCGGGATTTTATTCTGCCCTTCCCTGCCGCCTACCGTGAAGACGTCAACGGCGCGCAGGCGGTCGCTGATTTTGTCACCGCGCAGGGCCTCACTGCTGACAACCCGATTGGCATGTCGCTATATCGGCCCACTGCCGCGAGTGACAACGCGCTACGCTTTCGTCTGATCAAACTTGGCGATGCGGTACCACTTTCGGGCTCGCTGCCAATGCTCGAAAACATGGGCGTCAAGGTCGAGAACGAGCGCTCTTATGTGATTGCGCGAAACAACCTTCCACCACTGCACATTCACGATTTCGGCCTCACGCACAGTTTTGCAGACCTGGAATTGGATCACATCAAAGAAAAATTCGAAGCGGCGTTTGCCGGCATCTGGAAACGTGAGGTTGAAAACGACGGCTTCAATCGCCTGACCCTGGCCGCCTCACTGGCGAGCGATGAAATATTACTGTTGCGCGCCTATGCAAAGTACCTCAAGCAGACCGGATTTACGTTCAGCCAGACCTACATCGAGCAAACGCTGGCCAGGCATGCAACAACTACCCGGCAATTGGTGCAGCTATTTCACACACGCTTTGACCCAGCCTATCCGGGCGAACGTATCGAAGACGAAAAGAGAACCATTGCCGCGATCAAGGAAACACTGGACGCCGTTTCAAACGCCGACGAAGACCGTATCCTGCGGCGTTTCCTTGCGGTCATGCGCGCGACGCTGCGCACCAACCACTATCAGCCCGACAAGCAGGGACTGCGCAAGCCCTATGTGTCGTTCAAAATTGAATCCGCCAAAGTACCGGAATTACCGGAGCCGCGTCCGTTGTTTGAAATCTTTGTGTACTCGCCACGATTTGAAGGCATACATCTGCGCGGCGGAAAAGTCGCACGCGGCGGCTTGCGCTGGTCGGATCGTCCCGAGGATTTCCGCACAGAAGTGCTGGGACTCGTCAAAGCGCAAATGGTGAAGAACGCCGTCATCGTGCCCGTTGGCTCCAAAGGCGGCTTCGTACTGAAAATGGCGCCGCCGGCCAGCGACCGCGAGGCGTATTTAAAAGAAGGTGTGGCCTGCTATCAGAACTTTCTACGTGGCTTGCTTGATGTGACCGACAACCTCGTCAAAGGCCTGGTTGTGCCGCCGCAACACGTTGTTCGACACGATGCAGATGATCCTTATCTCGTTGTCGCGGCCGACAAAGGCACTGCCACGTTCTCCGATTACGCCAACGCGATTTCCGCCGAATACGGACACTGGCTGGGGGACGCATTCGCGTCGGGTGGTTCGGTCGGTTATGACCACAAGAAAATGGGAATTACCGCCAAGGGCGCGTGGGAAAGTGTCAAACGCCACTTCCGCGAAATCACTGACGTGCACGCGGGCGGCATCGACACGCAGAAGACCGACTTCACCGTCGCGGGTGTAGGCGACATGTCAGGCGATGTGTTCGGCAATGGCATGTTGCTGTCAAAACATATTCGCCTGGTTGCCGCGTTTGATCATCGCCACATCTTTCTGGATCCCCACCCTGACGCCACAAAGAGCTTCA
>JAJAYN010000569.1 GCA_026786225.1 Burkholderiales bacterium
CGTCGGGAATGCCCGCCTTTTCAAGCTGCGCACCGGAAAACGCGGTTACAGCGCCCGGAACATCCTGTATCAATTCCTCACGCCGACGTGCGGTGACGGTGATTACCTCAACTTTTTCACCTGCATCCGCCTTGGCGGGAACCGGTGAACTGGCGGGTGCCTGCTGTGCAGATACCGATCCGGTGCCGACAAACAGAGCAGCAATGGCAATACTCATGGTCTTCAGTTTCATACTTTCTCCTCGGGGTGGATTTTTGTCGAACTTGTCGCTTAAAACAAAAAAAGCGGTAAAATTCATTAGTTGTTGAATTAATCGTAACAAAGTATTTTGAGAAGTGCAAGTTGGACACGCAGAAATCTGGTGGCATGAGTTGCAGCGCCACAACAAAATCGATTCGCGACCTGGAGGAGTTGTTATGAATACACGCTACTGGCTGGTATTGCACGCGCTGCTCGCGTTCGGCACCGGCGCGACAAGCATGCACGCGACCGCACAAGGCAAGGACATTCGTATCGCATTCGTTTACGACAAGTCCGGCCCACTTGAGGCGTATGTCAAACAGACACAGACCGGCCTGTACATGGGGCTGGACATTGGGACCAACGGATCCATGACTATTGCGGGCAGGAAGATCGTCGTCATCGAGCGGGACTCGCAAGGCAAACCTGATGTGGCCAAGGCACAACTGGCCGCAGCTTATGCTGACGACAAAGCCGACATAGCGATCGGCGCGACGGCATCGGGTTCGTCTCTGGCGATGTTGCCGGTAGCTGAGGAATATAAAAAAATCCTGCTGATCGAGCCGGCCGTTGCGGATTCCATTACTGGCGAAAGATGGAACAGATATATTTTTCGCACCGGCAGAAACAGTTCGCAGGACGCCATTTCCAACGCGACCGTCCACGACAATCCTGGCGTGAGTATCGCGACGATGGGGCAGGACAATGCTTTTGGCCGCGACGGTGTAAAGGCGTTCAAGGGAGCACTCAAGAAGGCCAAAATCGTCCACGAGGAATATCTGCCAGCGGCCACCACTGACTTCACCGCTGGTGCCCAACGCATCATCGACAAGCTCAAGGACAAACCCGGCCGCAAGCTAATCTGGATAATCTGGGCCAGCGGCAATCCCTTCAAAATTGGCGATATGGACCTGAAGCGTTACGGCATTGAAATCGTCACCGGCGGCAATATCCTGCCAGCCATGTCGGTTTACAAAAACTTTCCCGGCATGGAAGGCGCGACGTATTACTACTACGATATCCCCAAGAATCCGTTAAATGTTGCGTTGATTAGTCGTCACATGGCCAAGTTCAAGACGCCACCGGATTTTTTCACCGCAGGCGGTTTTTCAGCGGCGATGGCTTTAGTGACGGCACTAAAGAAAACCGGCGGGGACACCAATACTGAGGCGCTGATCAATGCGATGGAAGGTATGAGTTTCGAGACGCCGAAAGGGACGATGACCTTCCGCAAGGAAGATCACCAAGCCATGCAAAGTATGTTTCACTTCCGGATCAAGATCGATCCGGTCCTCGCTTGGGCGGTGCCGGAGCTGGTTCGCGAAATCAAGCCAGAAGAAATGAATGTCCCGATTCGCAACAAACGCTGACAATGGGTTTGAGAAACAAGAATGCCTGGATGTATGGCCTTCGCCAAACGGTACGTGGAATGCGAATGAAATATGCCCAATAACTGAGGAGAACACCATGCAAATCAAATCACGCCGCGCTGCCCTCTCCCTGACCATCGCCGCACTCGCCAGTTTTGCGATCACTGCTTCAGCGGTGCCATTACCACAACTCAATATCGACAAGACCCAAACCAGCGTCTCCGGTGCCTCATCCGGCGGCTACATGGCGGTACAACTGCACGTCGCCTATTCAGCCAGTTTCCTGAAGGGCGCTGCAGTGATTTCAGGCGGGCCCTTCAACTGTGCCGAAGGCTCGGTCCTTAACGCACTCACCCGGTGTTTTGGCAAAACGACCATACCCGTTGCCGATCTGGTCGCGACCACCAACAAATGGGCCAAGGAAGGATTGATTGACGCAACCAGCAACCTAAAGGCTTCGAAGGCATACCTTTTCTCGGCCGCCAACGACAGCGTGGTGAAGGAAGCAACGACAACGGCACTGCAGGCCTACTACGCAAACTTCCTCTCACCAGACAATATCGTGCACAAGAAAGACATCGCGTCCGAGCATGGCTTTGTCACCGACGACAACGGCGGGACTTGCCTTACCCTCGCGACCCCGTTTCTCATCAACTGCAATTTCGATCTCGCCGGTGCGTTGTTACAGCACCTTTATGGCCCCCTCAATGCGCGAAAGTCCGGAACACTGGATGGTAGCCTCATCGAATTCGACCAGGCCGCGTTCGGCGCCGGTCACGGCATGGGTGCGACCGCGTTTGTTTACGTTCCCAAGAGTTGCAGTGCGGGCGCAACCTGCCGCCTGCATATCGCCATCCACGGCTGCCGCCAGAACAATACCGATATTGGTGACGCATTTGCTCGCAATGCCGGTTACAACCGCTGGGCCGATACCAACGGCATTGTGGTGTTGTATCCGCAGACAGGGAAGGGCGCGACCAATAGTTGCTGGGACTGGTGGGGATATGACGACGCCAACTACGCGAAGAAATCCGCGCCCCAGATGACTGCGATCATGGCGATGGTGACTGCGCTGTCACGCGGCGCGTCCGCGCCTGCCAAGCGTTGAGCGCCGGGCCGATTCACAACATGGGACTGCTGACAACGACAGACCTGACGGTCCGCTTTGGCGGGCACGTCGCCGTTAGTGCCGTGACCTGCACGTTCGAGCCCGGCACGTTAACCGCCATCGTCGGCCCCAACGGCGCCGGCAAGACCACGTATTTCAATCTGATCTCCGGCCAGCTCGCTGCCAGCAGTGGCACCGTAACGTTGAATGGACGGGACCTTACCGGCATGTCCGCGTCCTCCCGAACCCGCGCCGGATTGGGCCGGGCATTCCAGTTGACCAACCTGTTTCCGCACCTTAGCGTATTGGAAAATGTGCGTGTTGCCGTACAAGCCTCGCGCGAAGGCGCGCATCGCCGAGGGCTGAACCTCTGGAGCATCTGGAGCGATCATGCGGCGCTCACCGACCGCGCGACGGAAATCCTCGAATCGGTTGCGTTGCTCGACAAGGCGAAAAGTGATGTCGCCAGCCTGCCGCATGGCGACCAGCGCAAACTGGAAGTGGCAATGCTGATGGCGCTCGAATCGCAGGTTTTCATGTTCGATGAGCCCACCGCAGGCCTGAGCGCCGACGAGATGCCTGCGGTACTGGACCTCATCCGTCAACTGAAAGCGGACAAGAGCAAGACCATCTTGCTGGTTGAACACAAAATGGACGTGGTGCGCGAATTGGCGGACCGCATCATCGTGTTGCATAACGGCACACTGGTGGCCGATGGCGATCCGGCCGCAGTAATCGCGTCGCCCGTTGTGCAAGAAGCTTATCTGGGTGTGCCCACGACTGGCATCAAGGAAGCAGCATGAAATCCGTTCGCGTCCGTTTTCCCTCACTTGCAGTGCGCGTGGCCCGCTGCATCGGGCCACCGTCTCGCGGGCGAGTGGTACACCGCTCGAATTCCCCGCTCAACCCCCAGCCCTCTCCCAAAGGAGAGGGTGAGAGATGCCCAACGATGGATAAAGCGATCATCGTTACGAATTGTGGTGTGGCGACATGATTGAAGCGCTACTCACCATGTCGGGCGTGCATACCAGCATCGGCGCGTATCACATCCTTCACGGTGTCGATCTTGTTGTCCCGCGTGGAAAGCTGACCATGCTGCTGGGCCGCAACGGTGCGGGCAAGACGACGACGCTGCGCACCATCATGGGCTTGTGGCGAGCTTCGTCTGGGCATATTAAATTCGCCGGCAATGAAATTGCCGCACTTAGTACGCCGCAAATTGCCGGGTTGAATATCGCTTACGTACATGAGACGATGGGTATTTTTTCGGACCTGACTGTCAAGGAAAACATGCTGCTCGCCGCGCGAGGCGCGAAGCGTATTTCCGACATCGACGATACGCGCCTGAAATGGATTTTCTCCCTTTTCCCGGCAGTCGAAAAATTCTGGTCCACCCCGGCCGGCAAACTATCAGGCGGTTAAAAGCAGATGCTGGCCGTTGCGCGCGCCATCGTCGAGCCGCGCGAATTGCTGATCGTCGATGAGCCCAGCAAGGGATTGGCGCCTGCCATCATCAACAATATGATCGATGCCTTCGCCGAACTCAAAGCCAAGGGCGTCACCATCCTGCTGGTCGAACAGAACATCAACTTTGCCAAACGGCTCGGCGACAGCGTAGCCATCATGGACAACGGTCGTGTGGTGCACGCCGGATCCATGAAGGAACTGGCCGAAAACGAAGATATGCAGCGCAATCTGCTTGGACTGGCCTTATGAAAAATGCGGACTTCGACTGGAAACCCCTGGCGCTGGTGCCGATGCTGGCATTGTTGGCGCTGCCCCTTATTGGTTCCGGCTCGACCTGGTTGACGTTGACGGTGGCTGGCTTAGCAATGGGCATGATTATCTTCATCATCGCTTCGGGCCTGACGCTGGTGTTCGGACTCATGGATGTACTGAATTTTGGTCATGGCGTGTTTATTGCGCTTGGTGCGTTTGTCGCCACCAGCGTGCTCGGCGCCATGGGCGATTGGACGGGATCGCAGGAGCTTTGGCGAAATCTGGTGGCGGTCATACCCGCCATGCTGATCGCCATGCTGGTGGCAGCGGCCGTGGGTCTCGCTTTCGAGCGTTTCATTGTACGCCCGGTTTATGGACAGCATCTCAAGCAAATCTTGATCAC
>JAJAYN010000570.1 GCA_026786225.1 Burkholderiales bacterium
ATCCTCGTCACCGGCCCGACCGCTTCAGGCAAAACCACAACGATGTATGCAGCGTTGTCGCGACTTCATGCGCACACGCGCAACATCATGACAGTCGAGGACCCGATCGAATACGATCTCGACGGTGTCGGTCAGACGCAGGTGAATCCGCGTATCGAGATGACGTTCGCAAGAGCCTTGCGTGCCATTCTCAGGCAGGACCCTGACGTCATCATGATCGGCGAGATTCGCGACCTCGAAACAGCGCAGATTGCGGTGCAGGCTTCACTGACCGGTCATCTGGTATTGGCGACGTTGCATACCAATTCTGCAGCGGGTGCCGTGACGCGCCTCGTCGACATGGGCATCGAGCCTTATCTGCTCGCCTCAACGCTTTCGGGCGTGCTCGCACAACGATTGGTGCGCAAACTCAACCCCGCCTCGCGCCAGCAACGTGCGCCCGACGATGCCGAGCGCGCCATGCTCAACGCGGCAATCCATCCCGGGCACCGCAAGATTTCAAGGTTGTTCGAACCCGGCGACGCCATAGCCGGCTACAAAGGCCGTACCGGCATCTACGAGCTGCTGGCTGTGGATGAAACGCTGCGCAAACTCATTCACGATGGTGCCGCCGAAAGCGAACTCACGACCGCCGCGATGCGCAATGGCATGGTGCCGCTACGCGAAGACGGACTGCGCTGGGTGGCTGACGGCGTGACCTCGCTGGAAGAAGTGTTGCGGGTCACGCGCGACTAGCGCTTGCACGAGCATGCCCGGCTATCGCTACACCGCCTACGACATCGATGGCCGCGAACAGCGCGGCGTACTTGAATCGGATAGCCCGCGACTGGCGCGCTCGCAGTTGCGCAACCAGGGCTTGTTTCCTCTCGATGTCACACTTATCGAAGCGGCCAACGATGCCGACGCAGGCGCGCGTAGAGGCACCGGTCGCAGTGGCAAGCTGGGCACTGCAGATCTGGCGCGCATCACCCGTCAGCTTGCCACGCTGCTCGGCGCAGGTCTGACAGTGGAGCAGACGTTCGACGCACTGATCGAGCAAGCCGAATCGGACAAGGAACGACAGTTGCTGGCGCGCCTGCGCGGCAGCGTGCTGGAGGGAAATTCACTGGGCAAGGCGCTGGCAGCGTATCCCGAGACCTTCTCCGATCTATACCAGACGCTGGTGTCTGCCGGCGAGGCCTCCGGCAAGCTGCCTGATGTACTCCTGCGTCTGGCCGACCATGTCGAATCGCAGCAGGCGATGCGCCAGAAACTTTTGGTGGCGCTGATTTATCCGGCCATCGTGCTCGTCGTCTGCGCACTGGTCGTTGGCGGACTGATGATCTATGTCGTGCCGCAGGTCGTGGGCGTTTTTGAAACCACCAAACAGACACTGCCGTGGTTCACGCGCGCGCTGCTTGCGGCATCGCGGTTCCTGCAGGCAACCGGCGCTATCTGGCTGGTGGTCGCCCTCGCCGGCTTTTTTTCCGCACGCGCTGTATTGAAGCGTCCGCACCTGCGCCGCCGCTGGCACGCATGGCTGCTGTCGTTGCCGGTCATCGGCAAAACCATCCGCGCGCAGCAGTCCTCGCAACTTGCCGCAACGCTATCGATTCTGGTCGGCAGCGGCGTGCCGGTGTTGTCCGCACTCAGCGCAAGCGTTGGCGTGGTCACCAACCTGCCGATGCGCGATGCGCTGGAACGCGCCGCCCTCAATGTGCGTGAAGGTGCCGGCCTGTCGCAGGCGATTGGACAAAGCAAACGCTTTCCGCCGGTGCTGGTCCACTTGATTGCTTCGGGGGAAGCGAGCGGAAAACTGCCGCAGACACTCGCCACGGCGGCCAATCAGCAACAGCGCGATATCGAAATCCGCATGGCAGCGCTGGCCGCGATGGTCGAGCCGGCCATGATTTTATTCATGGGTGCCATCGTGTTGGCCATTGTGCTGGCGGTGTTGCTGCCGATATTTGAATTGAACCAGCTTGTAAAATAGTGGACAAATTTTATATAGATCGCCATTTGACGCGGCTTCCGGCACAAAAATGGCTGAAAAGGCGCGCCAGTGCTGGAGTTTAAGAATAGATGCTGATTTTGTTCATGCCGTGGCCGACACATAGTACTTCCCCCTTTGAAAAGGGGGATTAAGGGGGATTTTCGGTGGTTGCCTTTTCGCAGACGCTGCCAATCCCCCCCTACCCCCCTTTTACAAAAGGGGGAATGTAAATTCCGATTCATCATAAACTTACCCAGAATTTCCCCATGAAAAAACGCAACGGTTTTACCCTCATCGAAGTCATGATCGTCGTGGTGATTCTCGGCATTCTTGCGGCGGTGGTTGTTCCCAAAATTCTCGATCGGCCCGATCAGGCAAAAATCGCAGCCGCCAAATAGGATATCGCCGTACTCATGCAGCAGTTGAAACTCTATCGGCTCGATAACGCGGCCTACCCTTCGACCGATCAAGGTTTGACGGCTTTGACGGTCAAACCGACCACCAATCCGCTGCCGACAAACTGGAAAACCGGCGGTTACCTGGAACGTCTGCCGAATGACCCCTGGGGACGTCCCTACCTGTACCTCAACCCCGGCGTCAAAGGCGAGATCGACGTCTACAGCCAGGGCGCGGATGGGCAGCCGGGCGGCGAAGGTTCGAACGCCGATATCGGTTCGTGGAATCTGTAATTGCTGCGCTCCCCGCGCCAACGTGGCTTTACCCTCATCGAGATCATGGTGGTGGTGGTCATCATCGGTATTTCGTTGCTCGTTGCCGTGCCGAAGCTGTTCCCCAGCGACGAGGAATTAACCCGGCGCGAGAGTGAACGCGTTCTCACCGTGCTTCAGTTGGCGCGCGATGAAGCGGCCTTCGGCGGTCGCGTCATCGCCGCGCGCTTCGAGAGCGGCGCGATGCAATTTTTTGAACGCGATGCCGGTAATCCTGATCGATGGAATCCGTCCGGCTCGCTGGAGCTGAAGCCGCATATTTTTTCCGAAGCCGTCAACGTGCAATTGATCATCGGCGGCAATGTGGTGCCGAACGCGCAGATCACGTTTCTGCCGATAGGCGTAAGCCAGCCGTTTGAACTCTCACTGGCGACACCGGCATTGGTCGTGACCATTGCCGGCGACGCCATTGGCAACTTGCGCTTTAAACCAGGGCCGTTGTGATGCGGTGGCGGCGGCAATGGCAATGGCAATGGCAAACGTACCGACGCGCACGTGGATTCACGCTGATCGAGGTGCTGATCGCGCTCGTTATTCTCGCCATTGCCCTCGCGGCCGCAGCCCGCGCTGCAAGTGTGGCAACTGTCAGCGCGGAAGAATCAAAATTGCGCACGCTCGCCACCTGGGTCGCGCAGAATCGCCTCGCCCTGTTGACGGCGACGCGACAGTTTCCTGCTGATGGCACGATCGCCGGCAAAAGCACCATGGGCGGTATCGACTTTGAATGGCAGCAGGTCGCATCAGCCACGCCCAACGAGGCCTTCCGCAAGGTCGAGGTGCAGGTCTACCGTCCAGCGGCAGGCGACCGGCAAACGCTGGCGACGCTCGTCGCGCGTCTTGCCCAGCCGGTCGGTGAACCGCCGTGATGCGGTGCCGACGCGTCCATTGGTGCGAGCATGGGTTCACGCTCATCGAATTGCTGGTGGCCATGACCATTTTCGCGGTGCTGGCCGTGATCTCCTACCGCACACTCGACTCCCTGATTAAAACGCGCGAACACCTGGACGTGCAAAGCACGCGCCTGCGCGATGTCGCCTTGCTGTTTGCCCGTCTCGACAACGATTTTTCAGCGGTCATCATCAGGCGCGTACGCAATGCCGACAATCTGCTCGACGATGCGCTGCGGCTATCGCCCTTGATGCCAGCGCCAAACGATGCCTCGCTCGCCTTCACGCGTGCCGGTTTCGGCGGCACCATTGGCGCATCATCTGGCCCGCAGCGCGTCGGCTACCGCCTCAAGGACGGTACATTGCAATTGCTCATCTGGCCCAGCCTCGACATGGCGCCACGCACGACACCGCAGGTCCATTCGGCACTGACCGATGTGCGCGAGGTGCAATGGCGGGCGATGGATCGCGCAGGCAACTTTATGGCGGAGTGGCGCTCAACGGGTGCCCAGGACGTAACCTACCTGCCCATGGCGATCGAACTATCGCTCACGCTGGCCTCGGGCGAACAATACTCGCGCCTGTTCAATCTGGCTGCAGGGCGCTGAGGTGATCGGGCCATGAAGATCCGACGCCAACGCGGTACCGCCATCATCACCGCCCTGCTGGTGGTGTTGCTCGCGGCCAGCATTGCCGCAGCCGTGCTTACCCAGCAGAGCCATGCACTCACCCGTACCGTGCGCGCGACCGAGCGCGCGCAGGCGTTGCTTTATGCCCAGCCCGCCATGCAGTGGGCGCGTGCCGTGTTGGCGGAGTTCCTGAGAAATAACACCAGCGTGGATCTCACGCAACGCTGGGCGCAACCGCTCGGTACTCAGCCGGTCGAAGGGGCGCTGCTGACAGGATTTTTTCGCGATGAGAGCAGTCGGTTTAATGTCAATAATCTCGTGACCGACGATGGCAAACAAAGTGAACCCGATGTCGCCATCTTCAAGCGCCTGCTGGAAAATGGCGGCCTGAATGCGGATCTCGCGTATGCGCTGGCGGACTGGATCGACAAGGACGACGAAACCAGTTTTCCCGGCGGCGCTGAAGACCTGGCCTATCTTGCGCTCCCGCAACCCTATCGTGCCGCCAACCAGCGTATCGTGAATATCGAAGAGTTGTATCGCGTGAAAGGCTTTGATGTCGAGACGTTTTCCAAACTCAAACCGTTTATTACCGCCCTGCCCGGCCGCAGCAAAATCAATATCAACACCGCACCGCAGGAGGTATTGGCCGCTGCCCTGCTAGAACTCGGCAAGCCGGCACTGGAAGCGTTGATGCGCGACCGTCTCACCCAGCCGTTCAAATCGCTCGAAGGCGGCAAGACCGACAAAGGTATCAAGAGCTATCTCAAGGATGTGCCACCGGCAAAAGTGGAGCGCCTGCTCGATTTCACCACCAGCTATTTCTCGTTTGCGGCAGGTATCAGCAATGGCACCACGCAAATACGCCAAACCGCGCTGTTTCAGCGGGTGTCACCAAACACGCCGAACCCGAATGCCAATGCATGGCCACGTATAATTTGGGTCAAAGAAGACTGACCAAGGCCGTGCCCGTTGCAAAATCTCCAACTCCTGCTGCACATACCCGACCTGCCAACGCTTGATGCGCAAACCGCCGTATCGTGGCAACTGTTTGACCGGCAGGCGGATTTGTTGCGCGACAGCGACGGTGCGTTGACGACGCTGTCCAATGTACCGCGTGCCGAGCGCACGGTCATCGTTATCCCTGCACGACGCGTGGTCTACATCGAGACGCTGCTACCGCCGGTATCGGCTGTCAAGCGCGACGCATTGCTGCGTTACGCCATCGAGGACAAGCTCACCATCGACCCAGCCACCGTACATGCGGTAGTCCTCGGTGTTGCAGCGTCGAATGATCCCAACACACACGTTGTCGCGGCCATCGACCGGGCATGGCTGGCAAGCGTGCTGCGCTGGCTGGGTGACGCAGCAATTGTGCCCGCACAGGCCATATCGGCCGCAGAGTTGATCCCCGTTGCCCGTGGCGAATGGGGGTTGGTGCTGGATGGATCCCACGGTCTGGCGCGCCGCGCGGATGGCTTCGCATACAGCTTCGACGTCGACAATGCAGCCGCACAAAATTCAGGGTTTCCGGACGAGCCGCCATTCGCATTGACACTAGCCCTGAAAGAAGCCCGCGACCATCAGCAGTCGCCCTCGCAACTCACGGTGTTCACCAACCAGACCAGTGCGGCACCGTGGATTGCGGGATGGCAGCGCGCACTCGATTGCCAGGTACGCGTCGCAGCGCGCCCCAATGCGCGCATGGTATCGCGGGGGGCCGGAAATCTTCTTGCCGGCGACTTCGCACCGCCTTCCACGCACGGTGCCTGGGCCAAAACACTGAGACCGGCCCTGCAATTGATCGCCCTGATCGCCTTCGTGCAAATTACCTTCATTGTCATCGACGCGTGGCGGCTTGATCAGCGGCGGCGTGCGCTCGAACATGAAATGACCCAGGTATTCAAAGAGGCGTTTCCCAAAGCACAGGCCATCGTCGACCCGCCGCTGCAAATGCAGCGCAATCTCGATACGATGAAGCGCGAGCGTGGCATCGGCGCCGGTGACGACGCGCGACTGGCGCTCGCGCATTTGGCTGCGATCCTGAGGGACACACCTTCAATCGTGCCCCAGCGCGTCTTGGTTCGCGATGGCACTGTCAGCCTTGAAACAACGGTCGCGGACGCCGGCACGCAGGCTAAGCTGAAGTCGCGCGTGGCTGAGACGCCCGGTGCCATGTTCAATGTCGAGCCGGGCAATGTCGTGCGCCTCAGCGTGAAAGGCCAGCCTTGATGGCCACCCCGCGTTCGTTCACCAGCCGGACGCGTGATGCCATCATGCACACCGTTGCGCCCCTGCGCATGCGCTGGAACGCGCTCAATCGGGACCGCAGAGTGCAGTTGCTTTCCGCTGCCTCGTTCATTGCCGCCGCCTTGGTCGTCGCCTTCGTACTGTTGCCGGCGCTGGCGTCGCGCAAAGCGTCAACCGCGCGCCTGCCGCAGCTGGAAGCGCAACTGGCGGCCATGCGTAGTCAGGCAAAAGAAATCATCGCGCTTACCGGTGCACCGACGGTATCGGCTGCCCCGCGCACTGCCGCCGACGTCGCATCGCTGCGAGCCATTTTCGGACCCGCCGCGCAGGTCACCGCGATGCCGGATGGGTTTCGTATTTTGATGCCGTCGATTGCGTACGCGAGCTGGTGGGACAAGACCGGCGAGGCGATGTCGCGCCACGGCTTGTTGCTGCGTGAAGCAACACTGGCGAAGGTGGACACGGCAACGGGATCAACGACCGTCACAGTCGATATGCGTCTGGGCACCGAAACGCGTGTGGCGGCTTCGCCCGTCAACGCAACGCCGGTGCAAGGTAAATGATGCAGGAATCCTCTGCAAAGATCGGGCGCTGGTGGTGGCTCGCGGTGGTCGCCTTTGCCATTGGCATGGTGGTGTTGGCACCGGCCGCGTTGCTTGAACGTCTGCCGCCAGCCAATGCGGCCGTGCAATTCGTCGCTGATGGCGGCACCATCTGGCGTGGACGCGGGCAGCTTCGCATCGCCACCACTGCCACCGCCGCAACATCAGCCACGCCACTGGTTATTCCACTCGAATGGCGATTTGCACCGGGTTCGCTTTTGGGGTTGCGCCTGGGTTTCATTGTCGAGCCCGGTGCGCCTGCCCTCTCAGGAACCACGCTGATCGGATTGCGTCCGGGTGATGTCGAGCTGCGCAACACGGCACTCGTTGTCGATGCCCGCCTGCTGCAGTTGGCGCATGCGGTGGCAGCACTTTTCCCCCCGGCGGGAACCATCCGCCTGCAACAAACCGCTGACGAACGCTTGCGAGTGAGGCCTGCGAGCAACGCCGACCACGCATGGCAGGTTGATGGCGCAATGGGCTTGAATGCGGAACAGCTTGCCCTCGGTGGTATCGTCAACACGCCGCTGGGCAACCACGACATCAAACTCAGTGGCGATGGGGCGTTGATCAAGATATCGGTACTGCGGTCCAGCGGCCCGTTAAAATTGGAGGGCAACGGTTCGGTCATGCTGGCGATGCCACGGCGCTTCACGTTTTCCGGCTTTGCGACCGTTGCCACTGACGCACCGCCAGGGCTCAGGCAACTTGGGCCGGTGATGGCCGATGGTCGCCAACGCATCGAACTCAACACGGCCTGGTAAATAGACAGATTCACATGCTTAACAATCATCCTTCCGTGGCACCAGCATACGACTCGCCCTGGTGGCTGGGCAATGGCGGCTTTGGCGCGCATGTTCAAACCGTCTACCCGGCATTGTTTGGCCACCGGCCGGTGCTTGCCTACACGCGCGAACGCTGGGACTCCACCCCCTTTGGCAAGCCCGACGGGGACTTCGTGGATGTTGATCGGCTCGGTGGCGCAGCCGATAAACCGTTGCTGGTGGTATTTCACGGTCTTGAAGGCTCCTCGCAACGTCCATATGCCTTGAATCTGATGGCTGAAGTACAACGACGTGGCTGGCGCGGGCTGGTGCCGCACTTTCGCGGCTGTAGCGGCGAAATTAACCGCCTGCCGCGCGCCTATCACTCGGGTGACGCAGCCGAGATCGACTGGATACTGCGCCGCGCCAAAGCCGAAGCACCCGATCAGCCGCTGTACGTCGCGGCGATTTCCCTGGGCGGCAACGCCACACTCAAATGGCTGGGCGAGCAAGGCAGTCTGGCGTCCAGTGTCGCGGAAGCCGTAATCGCGATCTCGGCACCGGTGGACCTGACGGCGGCAGGCAATGCGCTGGAGCACGGGTTTTGCAAGGTATATACGAAGAACTTCCTGGCGACGATGAAGAAGAAATCGCTATCGAAGCTTGAACACCATCCGGGGATATTCAATGCCGAGCGGGCGCAGAAAGCGCGCACGCTGCGTGAATTCGACAATGAAGTCACGGCACCTTTGCACGGTTATCGCGATACCGACGACTACTGGAGCCGCGCCTCGGCCAAACCCGGCTTGATCGATGTCCGTGTACCAACATTGATATTGAATGCGCGCAACGATCCATTTTTTCCCGCGTCGGCCCTGCCAAACGCCGCGCAGGTGTCGTCAATGGTGACGCGGCATTTTCCCGATGCCGGCGGTCACGTCGGCTTCTTGTCCGGGCGATTCCCGGGCCATGGCGGCTGGATGCCAAAACGCGTTTTTCATTTTATTGACCACAGGAACTAATTCATGTCGCTCACGCCACCACTTGCAGCAGAAATATTCAAAGCCTATGACATTCGCGGCATCGTCGGTAAATCCCTGACGGCCGACACAGTCGAACTCATCGGCAAGGCACTGGGCTCGGAAGCCAAAAAGCGCGGCGGCACCACCATCAGCATCGGTCGCGATGGCCGCCTGTCCGGGCCAGCGTTTGCCGACGCGCTGGCGCAAGGCATACAGTCCACCGGCGTCAACGTGATCGACATCGGCATGGTCGCCACACCGATGGTCTATTTCGCCGCATTCCACTTCAATACCGGCTCTGCCGTGATGATCACGGGCTCGCATAACCCGCCCGATTACAACGGCATCAAGATGGTGATTCAAGGCGAGACGCTGGCACTGGATGCGATTCAGGCACTGAAGCGCCGCATCGAAGCCAATGATTTTGCAACGGCCGACAAGCCAGGCACCTATGAGACGCGTGACTTGGCTGACGCCTACATCGCCCGCATTGTCGGCGACGCCAAGCTGGCGCGGCCGATGAAGATCGTCGTCGATTGCGGCAATGGTGCACCCGGTGCGTATGCGCCCAAGCTGTTTCGCGCGATGGGTTGCGAAGTGATCGAGCTATTCTGTGAAGTCGATGGCAATTTCCCGAATCATCATCCCGACCCCTCGCAGCCGAAGAATTTGCAGGACGTTATCCGCACCTTGAAAGAGACCGATGCCGAACTGGGTCTCGCTTTTGACGGGGACGGCGACCGGCTCGGCGTGGTGACCAAGGATGGCGAAATTATTTTCCCTGACCGGCAGATAATGCTGTTCGCCGCCGACGTGCTTTCGCGCGTACCGGGCGGCGAGGTGATTTTTGACGTGAAATGCTCGCGCAATCTGGCCCCATGGATCAGCAAGCACGGCGGCAAACCGACGATGTACAAAACCGGCCACTCACTGATCAAGTTGAAGATGAAAGAAACCGGCGCGCCGCTGGGTGGCGAAATGAGCGGACACATTTTTCTTAAGGAACGCTGGTACGGCTTTGACGACGCGCTCTATTGCGGCGCGCGATTGCTCGAGATTGTCAGCAAAAACGCGGACGCGAACGCGCCGCTCAAAGCATTGCCCGATGCGATTTCCACACCGGAACTCAACTGGCAACTCAAGGAAGGCGAGCCGCACGCGCTAGTCGACAGGATTCGTGACACTGGCAAGTTCGAAGGCGCGACCGAAATCATCACCATCGACGGCGTGCGTGTGGAATACCCGGATGGGTTTGGTTTAGCCCGCGCTTCCAACACCACACCCGTTATCGTGCTGCGCTTTGAAGCCGACAGCGACGCGGCACTAAAACGTATTCAGGAAGATTTCCGGCGCGTGCTGACAGGCGTGAAATCGGACGTGGCGTTGCCGTTCTAGGATTCGGCACCAGCATAAAGTGAGGTAGAACAAGCATTGGCGCGGCTTCGCATAGTTTTTATGCCTGCGGACCGCGCCAATGCTAGCGTTCACATCTTCGAACTTGCTGTCGATGATCCCGATCAAACTGCCGCGCTGCCACCTCAAGTTGGCTGATCAAAACTCGCGAGCCGGTTTTCTTTTGAGAAGCAGTGGCCCGGCAAGCGCTACTTTGAAGTCGTCAGAAATTTGCCGAAAAATGCCTCGGCACGCGCCTTTGTATCTTCCGTCGCATCGACGTTGGCCGTGACCGCCGTGCGCTTGGCAATCGGTGTGTCGTACGAATGCGTGGCGCCGGGATAGCGAACGAACACGACATCGCCCTTGCGGCTGCCCCCCGCCAGCTTTTCACAATTGGCGTAGCTCACTTCCTCGTCCTGTGTACCGATCAGCAATAGCAACGGTGCGTAGGTGCGGTAGTTGCTGCCATAGTATTTGGTGACGGGTGTGCAGGCCGGATAGACGGCAATGGCGGCACGAAAGCCGGATTCCGCTGTGGGCTTTTCCATGCCGACCGTTTTTTCCGCCATCGTTGAAAGCGCCGCGCTGCCACCGTTAGACCAGCCTTGCAGGAACACGCGATCCTTTTGCACATCGTTGCGCCCGCGCAAATACTTGAGCCCCATATAGGCATCGAATGGCCGCACAGTGATCTCGTTGATTTCCAAAGGACGGCTACCGTTGTTGGTTCCCGCTTCGAAGCCTTTGCCGTAACCGCGCGGCCCGAAGGTATCCACATACAAACCGATATAGCCG
>JAJAYN010000571.1 GCA_026786225.1 Burkholderiales bacterium
CAAGTTCAACCACGCAGTCCTGTATGGGCTCGCGGCCTTTTTTTAGAATGTGGACAACGTCATAAGCGCTGCAGGCACCGGTGCCAATTAATACAGTTTCCATCGGTCTTGGACCGAGATTTTGTCCGCCAGTTTCGGGAGATCCATCCATGACCAACGTATGGCCGCTCTCTGTTTCACCCAGGAAGGCGACGTTTTCAATCCATTTAATGCGTGCTTTCAAGATCGCCTCACAAGTTCTGGTTAAGAATACGGATCACGGCTGCGCTTTACTACATTGAAATGTGGGTTATGGTCGGAATTGACAGGTGGCACTTGAATTTATTATAATTTCGAGTTCCGCCAAGTACCCCCCGTTTACTTGGCAATTAGAAATGTTGGCGCGATGTCCCCGGAAGGGTGTCTGAACAACGCGGATTCCAACAAGTCATTTCCAAGTATCTGGTCCGCATCCAAGTTTTATTGACGAAGGTTGCGGCAATATATAAGCGAGTACAGCAATGAAAACATTTTCCGCTAAACCACAAGAAGTTGTTCATGACTGGGTTCACGTTGATGCGACCGATAAGGTGTTGGGTCGCCTCGCAGCAGCCGTCGCGCATCGTTTGCGCGGCAAGCATAAAGCGGAATACACCCCGCACGTTGACACCGGCGATTTCATTATTGTAACGAACGTGGAAAAGCTGCGCGTCACTGGCAACAAAGGTGAGCAAAAGACTTATTTCCGCCATACCGGCTATCCTGGCGGCATCTATGAAACTAGCTTCAATAAGCTTCAGCAAAAACATCCCGAGCGCGTCCTGGAAAAAGCAGTCAAAGGGATGTTGCCAAAAGGGCCGCTCGGCTATGCAATGATCAAAAAGCTGAAAGTGTATGCTGGCAGCACGCATCCACACAGCGCCCAGCAACCCAAAGAACTCACGATCCAAGCCTAAGGAATAGCGAACATGGTCGGTAAATATCATTACGGAACGGGCCGTCGCAAGAGCGCGGTGGCACGTGTATTCATGAAACCAGGCAAGGGCGACATCGTGGTCAACGATAAGCCGCTGGATGTGTATTTTTCCCGCGAAACTGGCCGTATGGTGGTGCGTCAGCCGTTGGAATTGGTCAGCAGCATAGATAAGTTTGACATCATGGTTACGGTACTTGGCGGTGGTGAATCTGGCCAAGCCGGTGCTGTCCGCCATGGTATTACCCGTGCTTTGATTGATTATGATGCTACGTTGAAGCCACAACTCTCCAAAGCAGGCCTTGTGACTCGCGATGCACGTGAAGTCGAGCGTAAGAAGGTTGGCTTCCACAAAGCCCGCCGTCGTAAACAGTTCTCGAAACGCTAAGCAAGACGTGCCTTTTGAACTGAAAAAGCCGCCTTCGCGGCTTTTTCCTTATTCAGCGTGGTGTTTACTAGTGGTTTCACGGACGTCATAGGAGCATGCCCGCCAATGTTGAGCGAAATGAAAGTTCGCGGTGCGTGGCGAAGAATTCGCGCCAAGATAGGGATTCGCTCTGAGAAGGTCGCAATCCGAAGCCATACCCCGTGGTACGTGAAGTTCGGCGGCTATGGACTGATGATGGGAGTTGCCGGTGCTGTCGCATGGTATCTCGTGGACAACAGCTACAAAATCACAGGCTTTAGTCGCGAAGAGGCAACGGCGCAGATCACGAAACTGACCGGCGACAATGGGCGACTTCAGCGCGAGTTTGACTTGACCAAAACCTCGCTGAACGAACGCGAAGGCCAACTGAAGATTGAGCGGTCGGCGCAAGCAGAGCTCGCTAAAAATCTTGGTCAGATTCAAGACGAAAATGCTGGTCTCAAGGAGGATCTGGCATTTCTGCGAAATATCATGTCTTCAGGGAACGTGCCGGAGGGGCTGTCAATTGCCAACCTGAAAATCGAAGCGGATGCGTTGCCGAATGAATTTCGCTATCGTATGCTGCTCACGCAGGGCGGTCAACGCAAGCAGGATTTCAAGGGTAAGGTGCAGATAGTTGCACGTATTCAGGTCGGCACGCAGCAGTCCGCGTTGAGTTTTCCATCGGACTCCGAGGTGCGTGTTCCTGGCAGTGAGATCGAATTTCGCTATTACCAAAAAGTGGACGGCAGGTTTAGAATTCCAGAGGGCGCGCAATTGAAGGGCATTCAAGTTCGCGTTCTTGCGTTACCCGGTTACGAGGTACGTAGCCAGAAAAGTGTCAATCTTTAAAGGAGCGCGTCATGAGTTTTTTTGCCAACAAATCCAACAAAGCGAGCGCGATTGATAGCTTGATTGGCGCAGGTACTACAATTAATGGCGACGTAAATTTTACCGGCGGATTGCGGGTAGATGGCGTTGTTAAGGGCAACATCAGGGCAGTTGGCGACAAGCCGGGCACACTCGTGCTTTCTGAGCTTGCGAAAGTGGAAGGCGAAATAGACGTAGGCCACGTTGTTGTCAATGGCACAGTGGCGGGGCCGGTACGGGCGAAAGAATATCTCGAACTGTTGCCGAAGGCCCGGGTCACCGGCGACGTAAGCTACAAAACGATTGAAATACATGTTGGCGCCATCGTCATGGGCCGCATGGTTCACGAGGGCGAATCACGGTTGCTGGCTGATAAAGTGATAGAGTTCAAGCCAGCGATAGGGAATTGAATTAAGCACGCCTGCCCCGATTTAAATAGTATTGTCAGGAGAGAAAAATGAATGATATGTCGATGATGCCGGTCCCGCTCGTCTTTTCCGATAGCGCGGCGGACAAGGTCAAAGCGCTGATCGTAGAAGAGGGAAACGATGACCTCAAGCTTCGCGTATTTGTCACCGGTGGCGGTTGCTCGGGATTGCAGTACGGCTTTACGTTTGACGAAATTACTAACGAGGATGACACCATTCTTGAGAAAAATGGCGTGCATCTGCTGATCGATCCGATGAGCTACCAATACCTGATTGGCGCGGAAATCGATTACACCGAAGGCTTGGAGGGGGCACAGTTTGTAATCAAAAACCCAAGCGCGACGAGCACATGCGGCTGCGGATCTTCGTTTTCAGTCTAGCGCAAGCACGTTTCCCAAAAACGGGGGCAACTGCCCCCGTTTTTGTATTTAAACCAAGCCGATTAGCTGGCTCGCCGTTACGACTGGATTTCGCCAAAATGCCTTTCTTCAGTGTTCAGGTTGGCCGCACCGAGCTGCCGACACCGAATCTCAGGAACAAATCTCATGCGCCGTAGCAAGTAGCCTTACCCAATATTGTTACTGTGGCATCAGCTCGCCCGACGCGAGCTGGCTTTTTCGCAGCCACTCACACTCCACGATTCCCACTAGGAAGAAATACATGTCGAAATTGCCGCCTTTTGTCTTGAAAACGCTTTCCGCAAGTGTCCTGATATCACTTTCCGCCATTGCAATCGCGCAAGCACCCGCAAGTGCACCTGCGGCTGGCACCGTACCTGCAGGTAGGGTGCCAGCTGCTACCCCTATGCCCGTCGTGCCGGGCGCGCCGCGGCCATTCAAAGACATTATCAAAGGCGCAAAGGAAATTCCGGGCTTTTTCACCGTGTACGAGAAGGATGAAAAGCTCTGGATTTCAATCAAGCCAGATCAATTCGATAAACCATTCTTCTTCACCTTTAATATCCCGCAAAGCATAGGCGAACGTGGTTTGTATGGCAGCCAGATGGGGGGTGCAGAGCTGGTCGTATTTAAGAAGATTGGCAGTCAGATACAACTACTGGCCAAGAATACCGAATTTTTCGCCAAGCCTGGAAGTCCGCAGGCGCAATTCGTATCCGAGGCGTTTTCCGACAGTCTGATGGCCAGTGCAGCCGCAGCTTCCGCGCCGGATACTGAGACAAAAGCGGTGTTGGTCGAATTGAATGCGATGCTGCTTGCTGATATTCCTGGTTATAGCACTCGATTGGAAACAGCCTTCCGCATGCCGTTTTCACTGGATGTCCGCAATTCCAGTTTTTCGCGCGTTAACAACAGCGACCAGCTTACCGGCGTGCAGGTAAAGGCGCATTTTGCCGTGCCAAAATTGTCCGCGCCACCCCTGACGCCGAGCCCCGTGCCAATGCCGTCCCCACCACGCACGACGCCCGATCCACGAAGTTTGTTCGTGAGCTTTTATTATAGTTTTTCGAAGTTGCCCGAAACAGAAATGACAGCGCGAATTGCCGACGATCGTCTGGGTCATTTTGTTACCTCGCGATCTGACTACAGCGAGGACCTGTCACCGAAAAACAAAATACACTACGTGAATCGTTGGCGCCTTGAGAAAAAGGACCCTTCAGCCGCACTTTCTGAACCAAAAGAGCCGATCACCTATTGGCTCGACAAAAACATTCCACAGAAATATCGCAAGGCGGTAACTGAAGGTATCTTGGAGTGGAACAAGGCCTATGAAAAAATAGGTTTTAAAAATGCAGTGGTGGCGAAACAGCAGACCGATAAAGACAATTTTGACACCATGGATGCGCGCCACGCTTCCATACGCTGGTTCGTCGGCGCGGATGTTGGCTTCGCAATCGGCCCGTCCCATAAAGATCCACGCACCGGCGAAATTCTAGACGCAGACATCGGCATGTCAGATGTGTTCGCGCGCGGCGC
>JAJAYN010000572.1 GCA_026786225.1 Burkholderiales bacterium
GCGTTGCGACGAGCGTTCGTAAAGCTGCTCCGTGATTTTGCTTGCAGCAATTGTCAGTTCAACGTTATTTACTTAGGAGGTTCAAATGCCTAAAACAGAAAAAACAGTTCCGCTTAGTCGAGAAATGGAGCAACGCGAACGCGAAACAACCGAGCAGAGTCTGATTAACGACAAAAGCAAGGTGAAACGCGGTTCATCGACTGGTGGCAAGCGCCCAACTGACAAACAGGCAGGTGGCCGTAAAGGTCATCAGTAAAACCTGCTTGGTCGAAGACGCAGCGTCGCGCAATATACATTCGTCGCCACTTCTCTGAAAGTCAGCGCTTCACTTTCCCGCAACGAATGACGCTCTGATCCGGCACCACTTCGAGCTGTTGCGCAGGTGGCGTTTCTACTCGCCATGTCATTAGATTAAATAAGGTTCTGAACGCAGGCTTGCGCGTCAGGTGCAAGTGATGGCGATTGGCAAATGCTGCTAACAGAGTGTCCCGAAAAAGCGAGAGATCGAGCTGCACGTGGCGCATTTGGCGTGAAATTTTCCCAGGAAATCCAAGTTACGCTCGCCCTGCGATTTATACCGAAATCAAGAAATCGGCAAAATTCCAGCACGTGACACCGCGGTTCGACCGAGCCGCAGTGGGCTCGCGCGGGCCAAAGAGCAAGGAATGGCTTATTCTGCGTCCAGCTAGCGAAACGCCCTGATGATGTCCAGACAGGATGTTCGGGAACGCGAAACAAGCATCAAGCTGGATATACTTTCCAGGCAATGGCGGCGCAACCACACTGCCAGTCTGATCCAACAGCAAAGCGCAATCTGCCGACTAAATGCTTAAACACCGTGGAAAAATATCAACATGAACGACACCATCCAAACCCCGCCGCTCCCCGACCACCTGTCAGCGGATCCGCGCAGCCCCCATCATGTCGCGGCGGTATTCGAGCATGACGTCGGCATCCGATTCAATGGCCGTGAGCGCTTTGACGTCGAGGAGTACTGCATCAGTGAAGGCTGGGTCAAGGTGCCGGTAGGCAAGAAAGTGGATCGCAAGGGTAACGCGCTACTCATCAAGCTGAAGGGCAGCGTGGAGGCGTTTTACCGATAGCGTAACCGGGTCTTCAATTCGTTATTGTCCCGGCGGCGGTTCCCAAAGCTCAACCTTGTTTCCCTCGGGGTCGATCACCCAGGCAAACTTGCCGTATTCCGACTCGTCAACCTTATCGAGGACATTGCAGGCTTCTGCACGAAGCATCGACACGAGCGCATGCACGTCTGTCACACGATAGTTGATCATGAAGGGTGCCGTGCTGGGGGCGAAATGGTCGCCTTCTGGTCCGCCGATGCTCCAGATGGTGGTGCCTGTCGTCGGCTTGCCTTCTGCATCCGCCCAGGTAAAGGCGGCACCTCCCCATTCCTGAACGTCGATGCCGAGGTGTTTCTGGTACCAAGCCCGTAGCATCACGGGATCACGCGCCTTGAAAAATATGCCGCCGATGCCTGTCACTCGTTTCATTTTTACCTCTGTTGTAATGTGAATATTGAAAATGGTAATGGTAGGCGGTCTCAGTGATTTCGCACCCGCCGATTAGTGCAATGCCCGATAGGCTCCGGCTTTGCGCCGCGACACACTCCTCTCCACACAACGCGTCCGTGTTGTGAGCCCTCACTCGGGAAGACGGGGAGAACCTCGATGAACCCCAATATCAATACCATGACCAAAAACGCAAGCCAATTATCGGCATTTAATGCCGTACTGACGACCGGCCTACTCTGTATATGCGCAATCCTCACACCGAAAGTCGCCGCGGCAACCGATTTCGTCGTTGCCAGCCCTGCATCGGTAACTTACGTGGAAAATAATGTCGCCGTGCACTCTTCTGTATCCAACGTAGTCACAACAATAGTATTGGGGAAAACCCGCGCCGCGCCGGACGCGAAGAATAACGATCTGGTGAAGTTTGCAACGAACGATACGCGCTCGTCCGTCCTGGACGCCGCCAATTTATACAAACACATTCAGCCGTTAGTCAAGGTGTCTTACCCGTTGCCGTCGAGGCGGATTGACCGCTAACGCGGCCGTGAATTGGCGGCTCATTAACAACAAGCGCGATGACCAAAAGTGAGCGTTGAGGCAACCGGTTGCAGAATCAAGTTTGCTGCAACCGTCCAGCTCAATGCGCAACGGCTGCTGCGCCTTTCACATATTCCGTCAACGGCATTTGCTGACCCAGAATCGATCCACGCGCCAGTTTTCCCGCCTGCCAGATGAACAGCTCGCCACTCAAGCCCTTCTGGATATTCGAATCAACGCTGATTACCCGCCCGTTGTAATGCGAAAACACGCCGCTCATAGTGGTGTGTCCGACCACGATGCGCTTGACGTCGTATTGCGCGAGCAGTTTGTCCAGCTCTGTCGCTTCAATCTTTGGTTCGACAAAATAGCCTCGATACCAGATCGGGCCGCGTGGTCCATATAAAAAAGCCGGCAGCGGCGTGGCGCGTACGGTGGCTCGAGGCAAGCCAAGTGAGGCGCGAAAGGCCTCGTTGGTTTCCTGCACCGACAGTTTCAGCGCCACATATTCCGCGCTCAGTCCGCCATGAACGAACAGCATGTCATTTACCTGTAGCAACATCGGTTTGGTGCGCAGCCAGCGGCCGAGCACTGTCTGCTCTCCATACAGGCCGGGATAGGTGTCTTTCAGCTTCCCTGAAACCGCAGCGTATTTGGAATTGACGTATCGAAGATCGTCGTAAAGCACCATCGCCTCATGATTGCCGAGGATCACGTGCACCGCGCCCCCTGCTGCGCGTGCCTCCGCCTCGAGCTGATACAGCAGCCACAACACTTCGGTTACGTTCGGGCCGCGATCAAACATATCACCGACGACGACCATGTGGCCTTCGCCAAACGCCCATCTCATTTCGCGATCAATAACACCATTCGCTCGCAGCATCCTCACCATGGTATCGAACTGACCATGAATATCGCTTAGCGCGACCAGATTTTTGGCGGTGAACTTTGCGGCCACGGGAAACGCGGGTGATTCATCGCGAACGTTGATTGACATTGGAAATCCACACTCGGGATTGAGCACAGC
>JAJAYN010000573.1 GCA_026786225.1 Burkholderiales bacterium
CAATAAGCTGAATCGCGTCACCATCAATTGCGACAAGCCGCGCCTTGGCATCATTGCTTCGGGAAAAAGCTATCTCGATACCCTGCAGGCTTTGGAAGATCTGGGTATCGACGAGCGCCACGCCGCCGAGATTGGCATTCGCCTGATGAAGGTCGGCATGCCATGGCCGCTGGAGCCCACCGCCGTGCGCGAATTCGCGATGGGGCTGGACGAGATTCTGGTAGTGGAAGAGAAACGCCAGCTCATCGAATACCAGATGAAGGAGCAGCTTTACAATTGGCGAGACGATGTGCGTCCGCGCGTGATCGGCAAATACGACGAACACGGCGAATGGGAAATGGCTCGTGCCGCCTGGTTGCTGCCCGCTGCCGGTGAACTGACGCCAGCGATGATCGCGCGCGTGATCGCCAAGCGCATCGCCAAGTTTTATACCTCCAAAATCGTCGAGGCCCGCCTCAAGTTCATCGAAGACAAGGAAGCCGCGCTAGAGCGCCCACGCGCCAAGGCCACCCGCATTCCGACCTTCTGCTCAGGCTGTCCGCACAACACCAGCACCGTGGTGCCGATTGGCTCCAAGGCGCTTGCCGGTATCGGCTGCCACTACATGGCGACCTGGATTCGCCCTGAAGAAACGATGACCTTCACGCAGATGGGTGGCGAGGGCGTGCCATGGATCGGCATCCAGCCGTTTACCGAGACCAAACACATCTTTGCCAATCTGGGCGACGGCACTTACTATCACTCTGGATTGTTGGCGATTCGTGCGTCCATCGCAGCCAAGGTCAACATCACCTACAAGATTTTGTTCAACGATGCCGTTGCAATGACTGGCGGCCAGCCGGTCGATGGACCGTTGACGGTGCCGATGATCACGCATCAGGTGGCATCCGAAGGTGCGGGCAAGATTGTCGTCGTCACCGATGAGCCTGAAAAATACACATCCGAAACCGACTTCGCGCCCGGCGTGACGGTGCAGCATCGCGATGAACTCGATGCGGTGCAACGCGAACTTCGTGACATTCCCGGCACCACCGTGATGATCTACGATCAGACCTGTGCCGCCGAGAAGCGCCGCCGCCGCAAGCGCGGCACCTTCGCCGATCCAGCCAAGCGCATCGTCATCAACGAACTTGTCTGCGAAGGCTGTGGCGACTGCGGCAAGAAATCCAACTGCGTTTCCATCTCGCCGGTCGAAACCGAATTCGGTCGGAAGCGCGCAATTGACCAGAGTTCGTGCAATAAGGATTACTCCTGTGTGAAAGGGTTTTGCCCGAGCTTCGTTACTATTGAAGGCGGCCAACTTCGGAAGAAAAAGCCAATGATTTCGGAAGTGCTGGCGGCATTGCCTGAGCCAACGCTACCGTCGCTGGATTCGCCCTACGGCATTCTCGTTACCGGTGTGGGTGGTACCGGCGTGGTCACCATCGGCGCATTGCTGGGTATGGCAGGGCATCTCGAAGGTAAAGGCATCGCGGTGCTGGATATGACCGGTCTTGCGCAAAAGGGCGGTAGCGTGTACACGCACGTTCGCATCGCGCAAAACGCGGAAGACATTCACGCTGTTCGCATCGCTGCGGGTGAGGCCAATGCGGTGCTGGGTTGTGACATGATCGTTTCCACATCGGACGAAGCGCTTGCCAAGATGCAGGCCGGTAAAACGCGCGGCGTGGTCAACAGCGATGTCGCGACCACCAGCGAATTCACCAAGAATCCAGATCTGCATATTCCCGTGACGGAAATGCAGGATGTGCTCAAAGAAGCGATGGGTGATTACGCGGGCAAGAGTGCGGTGGAATTCGTCGATGCGTCTGCGTTGACGACCGCGCTGATGGGGGACGCGATTTTCACCAATCCGTTCGTCATGGGCTATGCGTGGCAGAAAGGCATGATTCCGTTGACGAATGCATCGATCATGCGCGCCATTGAGTTGAACGGCCAGGCGGTTGACAAGAACAAGCAGGCCTTCGATTGGGGCCGCCGCGCTGCCGTCGATTTACATTCGGTGCAGAAGATGGCCACGCCGCCCGAAGCCACGCCCGAATCACAGCGCCTGTCACAGACGATTGAAGAAATGGTTGAGCGCCGCAAGAAACATCTGACCGGCTACCAGAATGCGGCCTATGCAGACCGTTATGCCGCGCTGGTGTCCAAAGTGCAAAAACTGGAAGCTGAAAAATTTCCGGGCAAGAAAGCGTTGTCTGCCGCTGTTGCGCGCTACTACTTTAAGCTCATGGCCTACAAGGATGAATACGAAGTGGCGCGTCTGTATGCCGATAGCGATTTTGTGAAACGCGTGGCCGAGCAGTTTGAAGGCGATTACAAATTAACTTTCAATCTTGCGCCGCCGATGATGAGCGATATCGATCCGGTGACAGGCGAAGCGAGGAAGCAGGTTTTCGGGCCGTGGATGATGAGTGCGTTTAACGTACTCGCCAAATTCAAGGGGCTGCGCGGGACGGCGTTCGATATCTTTGGCTATAGCGATGAGCGCAAGATGGAGCGGCAGTTGATTGGCGATTATGAGAAGACGCTGGAGGAGTTGATGAACAAGCTGTCGGCTGATAATTACGATCTGGCGGTGGATATTGCGTCGATTCCGGAACACATTCGTGGGTATGGGCATGTGAAGCATGCGCATTTTGTG
>JAJAYN010000574.1 GCA_026786225.1 Burkholderiales bacterium
CGGTATCACGTTGAGCCAACTGGTCTGCTTCTTCGCCTTCTGGCTGATCGAGCTTTACTACGTCCTGCACGGCATCGAATCTTTCCGCAAGCTTGAAACCTACACCGCGCCATTTAAAATCATCATTTGCTTCGTGCTGCTGTGGTGGGCCTATTCGAAAGCGGGAGGTTTCGGCCCCATTATCGATCAGCCTTCGCAATTCGTCGAAGGCGGCAAGAAGGCGGGACAGTTTAGCGCGGTGTTTTGGCCATCGCTGACCGCGATGGTCGGCTTCTGGGCAACGCTGGCACTCAACATTCCTGACTTCACGCGGTTTGCCAAATCGCAGCGCGACCAGTTGATCGGCCAAAGCATCGGCCTGCCATTGCCAATGGGCTTGGTGGCGATGATGGCGGTATTCGTTACTTCGGCAACGATAGTGATTTACGGCAAAGCGATCTGGGACCCGGTCGATCTGGCCAGCCGCATGCAGGGTGCGGCCGTGCTGATCGCGCTGATCGTTCTATTGATCGACACGGTCAGCGTGAACCTTGCCGCCAATCTGGTCGGCCCGGCATACGATTTTTCCGCACTCAATCCGCGCCGCATTTCCTACAAAGTCGGTGGCTGCATCACCGCCGGCATTGCCATCGTGATGATGCCGTGGAAACTCCTCGAATCAACCCAAGGCTATATTTTCACCTGGCTGATCGGCTACTCCGCCCTGCTCGGTCCGGTCGCGGGTATCCTGATCGTTGACTACTACCTTATTCGTCGCACCAAATTAGATGTAGATGATCTATACAAAGAGGACGGGCGCTATACCTACAGCGCGGGATGGAACTGGATTGCGGTGACAGCATTCGTCCTCGGCGTACTGCCAAATGTACCGGGCTTTTTCAATGCGGCATTCCCACAGAGCTTTCCGAACGTCGGTGATTTCTTCAAAGGCGTTTACACCTATGCATGGTTTGTCGGTGTTGCAATCGCCGCCATCGTCTATCGCATCGGCATGCATCACAAAATACCACGTGCATAAATCGCACTGAACCCTGACTCAATCAAAAAGAAATCGGAATCACAACATGACTACTTCCCTGCTCATCCGTGGTGGCACCGTCGTCAATGCCGACCGCGAATTCAAGGCCGATGTACTTTGCGTCGATGGCCGCATTGCTGCGGTGGGCGACAGCGCCGCGCAAAATGCACCTGCTGGCACACAAACACTGGATGCATCGGGCCAGTACATCCTCCCCGGCGGCATCGATCCGCACACGCACATGCAATTACCCTTCATGGGAACAGTGACCGCCGACGATTTCTTTACCGGCACTGCGGCGGGCCTCGCGGGTGGCACCACCAGCATCATCGACTTCGTGATCCCCAATCCGCAACAGCCGCTGATGGAGGCCTATCGCGCGTGGCGTAGCTGGGCGGAAAAATCAGCCGCTGATTACGGCTTTCATGTCGCCATCACGTGGTGGAGCGAGTCGGTACATCGCGATATGGAAACGCTGGTGAAAGCTGAAGGCGTGAACAGCTTCAAGCATTTCATGGCCTACAAGAACGCCATCATGTGCGATGACGAAACACTGGTGAACAGTTTCAAGCGCGCGCTGGAACTGGGGGCCATGCCCACGGTGCACGCCGAGAATGGCGAGCTGGTGTATCTGTTGCAGGCCGAAGTCCTGAAGATTGGCATCACCGGACCGGAAGGCCATCCACTATCGCGCCCACCGATGGTCGAAGGCGAAGCCGCCAACCGCGCCATTGCCATCGCCGATGTGCTCGGCGTGCCGGTGTACATCGTGCATGTTTCCTGCATCGAGTCCGCCGAAGCCATCGCCCGCGCTCGCGCACGTGGCCAACGCGTGTACGGCGAAGTGCTGGCTGGGCATTTGCTGATCGACGACAGTGTTTATCGCCATCCTGATTTCGCACATGCAGCTGCGTATGTGATGAGTCCGCCGTTCCGTCCCAAGATTCATCAGGAAGCGTTGTGGCGCGGTCTGCAATCCGGACAGCTGCACACGACGGCGACCGACCATTGCACGTTCTGCGCCGGCCAGAAGGCAGCAGGCAAAGATGATTTTTCAAAAATCCCGAATGGTTGCGGCGGTATCGAGGAGCGCATGGCCGTCATCTGGGATGCTGGCGTAAATACCGGACGTCTCACACCCAGCGAATTTGTCGCGATTACCTCCGCCAACGCGGCCAAGCTGTTCAACATCTATCCGCAAAAAGGTTCGATCAGCGTCGGTGCCGATGCAGACCTGGTGCTATGGGACCCGCAAGGCACCAAGACCATTTCAGCCAAGACCCAACACAGCAAAGTGGACTTCAATATTTTCGAAGGCCGCAAGGTGCGAGGTATTCCGAGTCACACCGTCAGCCAGGGGGGCGTCGTTTACGCCAACGGCAATCTGATGGCCGAATCGGGCAAGGGACGGTATATCAAGCGGCCCGCGTTTGGCGCAAACTTTCAGGCGGCAGCATTGCGGGCGAAAGAGCTGGAGCCGACGGCTGTGAAAAGGTAATCAATTTTTTTTGTCGTCCCGGCGGAGACTGGGGCGAAGCAACACATGGAGAAAATCATCGACATGAAAACCAAACCCCTTAGTGACCAACTGCGCGACGAATTGCGTGTCAACGGCGACCGTCTCTGGGCATCGCTGATGGAACTGGCCAAGATCGGTGCCACCGAAAAAGGTGGCGTATGTCGCTTGACCCTGACTGATCTCGACCGCCAGGGCCGCGACCTCGTGCTCTCCTGGGCGCGCGAGGCAGGCATGACGGTGATGATCGACAAGATCGGCAACGGCTTTATGCGCCGCACCGGTCGTAACAACGCACTGCCACCAATCATGACGGGCAGCCATATCGACACGCAACCCACGGGCGGCAAGTTCGATGGTAACTATGGCGTGCTGGCTGGTATTGAAGTGGTGCGAACGCTGAACGATCACAATATCGAAACTGAAGCGCCGATCGAAGTCGCCTTCTGGACCAATGAAGAAGGCTCACGCTTTGTGCCGGTGATGATGGGCTCGGGCGTGTTTGCCAAGGCTTTCACACTTGAGCACGCGTATGCGGCCAGGGACACCGAGGGGAAATCGGTAAAGGAAGAACTTGAGCGCATCGACTATCTGGGACCAGAAGAACCCGGCGCACACCCCATCGGCGCCTACTTCGAAACGCATATCGAGCAAGGCCCGGTACTCGAAGACAACGATAAAACCATCGGCGTGGTCACTGGGGTTCTTGGCATCAAATGGTACGACTGCACGGTCTCCGGCATGGAGGCGCACGCGGGGCCGACGCCAATGGCGCTGCGCAAGGATGCGTTGCAAGTCGCGGCAAAATTGATGCAGGAAGTGGTGGCCATTGCCCTTCGCTATGCGCCGCATGGCCGTGGTACCGTCGGCATGGTGCAGGTGCACCCGAACAGCCGCAACGTGATCCCCGGCCGCGTCAAATTCTCCATCGATTTGCGCAACGCGTCCGACGAGCTGGTCGATAAGATGGACGCCGACATTCGCGCTGCAATCGACAAGGCCTCAAAGGAAAGCGGCCTGTCCATCACCATCGAACTCGTGTCCAACTATCCCGCACAACCGTTCCATACCGATTGCATACAGGCGGTGGGGCGTGCGGCGGAGAAGCTTGGCTACTCCAATATGCCGGCAGTGTCAGGCGCGGGGCACGACGCGGTCTACATGGCACGGCTGGCGCCTGCAGGGATGATTTTCATCCCTTGCAAGGATGGGATCAGCCACAACGAGATTGAAGACGCGAAGCCGGAGCACATTACGGCGGGGTGCAATGTGTTGTTGCATGCGATGTTGGAGAGGGCTGGGTTGGTTTAGCCAGATCGCAAATGCTTACGCCCCTTTGTGTCATAACCGGTCGACTCCCAATTTTCTCGATGAACGCATGATCCAATTCTCATTGCAACTTCAAGTACACCGCGAGAGCACAATGGCGATGATATTCAATCGCGAACCGCATGGCGGGAGAAAACGGTGAGTTCCAAGTCCCCCGCCGCAGGCCCTTCTCAGCCCGGCCAAAGCCCCCCCGCCGATTCGGTCGGTGACCAGATCGACCACAATATCGCGGCCGTCCTCGAGCTTGATAAACGCGAGGACGAAAAAGTCAGTCGCTCGCAGCGATTCGTCGAGAAAATAAGCAGGTTCGTCGGGCGAACACTTTTTCTTGGCTGCACTATCTCGTTTGTGGCGATTTGGATCCTCGTCAATGTCCTGGCACACCAGCTGGGCTTGCCACAGTTCGATCCGCCGCCGTTTTTTTGGCTGGGCGGGATCGTTGGTCTGGCCGCTTTGCTGACGACTACCGTGGTTTTGATCGAGCAAAACCGGCTACTCCAATTTGAAGAAAAACGCTCCCATCTCGAACTGCAAGTGAATCTATTGACCGAACAGAAGACCACCAAGATCATCCAGCTGATCGAAGAGCTGCGGCGCGATTTGCCGAACGTGAGAGATCGGCTGGATCCCGAAACTGAGGTATTGCAGCATCCGACAAACCCGCAACAAGTGCTCGCCACCATGGAGCATAGGCAAGAAGCGGAAGAGCGAACGAAACACACGCGATGATGCAACCGGACAACAGGGCATCCCTAAATTCTCGCACCTTGCCGCGACGTTATCAGCTGCCAAACCTTTTAGTCGACGTCAGAGTCGTTTGTTTCCCCATTCATTCACGCCGTCACCGTCACTGACTAGAGCAATCTAGTTAGGCAGCGTTCCGTTCTCAAACACGCAGTCAACTACACACAGTCAACTTGTCTCCCTCAACCCCGCCATCACTAACCGCGTCAACACACTCTCCGCCGCCGCAAAATC
>JAJAYN010000575.1 GCA_026786225.1 Burkholderiales bacterium
ACATTGCGCAACGCCAATTCGGTCTGCATCTTGATCCCTGCCAGCGGTGTGCGCAACTGGTGGGCAGCGTTGGCAATAAACCGCTTTTGCGCCGCACCTTCATTGGCCACACGGGCGAGCAAATCGTTGAAGGCATTAATGAGCGGCGCCACTTCCTCCGGCGCATCGGGTGCATGCAGCGGTTGCACATCGTCGGCATCACGCGTCATGACCTGCGCACGCAGCCGCTCCAGCGGTGCCGCGCCCCGGCGCAGTCCGAGCCACATGAGCAACACCATCAGCGGCACCACCAGCAATTGCGGAAATACGATTCCCTTCATGATTTCGCGCGCCAGTGCGGTGCGCTTTTCAGTGCTCTCAGCCACGTAGACAATGACAGAATCCGGTGCCGTCAAGGTTCCGCGAACGCGCTTCAAGGCGGCAATGCGCACGGTGGAATCATGAAAGTCGACCGTTCGAAAAGCGACCAGCCCGTCATCGAGCAACTGGTCCAGCGGCATTGCGGGCAACTCCGGCTCGCCCAGCAGGAACACGCCTGCCGAACTGTCGATTCGATAAAAGTGTTCATTGACATCATCGTCGGCGAGCATCACGCGCTGGTCAGCGGTTAACTTGACGGCATTTTGTTCGCGACTCCAACTCGTTTGTTCGGCGAGCGCTCGGGTCTTCGAAGCGAGGCTGCGATCAAAGGCATCGTTGGCCAACGAGATGCCGATCAGGTAAGTCAGCCCGACCGAGAGCGGCCATAACAGCAGAAACGGCGCGACCATCCAGTCGAGCATTTCCCCAAACAGCGAACCGCGCGCGCCGGTTTCCTTAGTCTTCGCCACGCTCGACCGGCTTTTCCAGGCAGTATCCCAAGCCACGCAAGGTGGAAAGCTTGACGTTGGCGGGTTCGAGTTTTTTGCGCAAGCGGTGTACATAGACCTCCACCGCATTGGCACTGACTTCGTCGCCCCACTGGCACAGGAGATCGATGATCTGCTCCTTGTTCACCACCCGACCCGTGCGTGCCAGGAAAATTTCCAGCAAGGCAATCTCGCGCGCAGATAGATCCAGCGCTTGCCCGTTGAGCGAAGCGATTCGCTGCTTTGGGTCAAAGCTGAGGTCACCATGCGTGATCATTGTTGCTGAATTGCCGCGTGTGCGTCGTGTCAGCGCGCGAACGCGTGCCTCAAGCTCACTCAGTTCAAAAGGTTTAACGAGGTAGTCGTCGGCACCAAGATCGAGACCGCGTACGCGATTCTCGACCGCGTCGAGCGCCGTAAGGATCAACACAGGCACGTCCAGCTTGCGCTCCCGCGCCCGCTGCAAGACCTGGAATCCATCCAGTCCCGGCAGGCCAATGTCGAGTATCAGCAGATCAAATTGCTGGGTGATCAGCGCGGCGTCGGCGGCGTTGCCATTGTTCACGCTGTCGGCCACATAACCAGCCTCACGCAAAGCGCGAATCAGGCCATCGGCCAGCAATGGATCATCTTCAGCAACAAGAATGCGCATGCGCAGAGCATAAAACAAAACGGGGCAGCGTCGCTGCCCCGTTTGGCGGGATGTCCCGGATAAAGGCGATTACTTCTTCTTTTCGTCTTTCTTCGGCGTGTCTTTCATTGCATCGTCTTTCTTGGCTTGCTTGGCGATAATCACATCCTTGATCGCATCATAGGCGTCCTGCGGAATGACCTTCTTGTTGATCAAGTCATCCTTGCCGTTGTAGGGGCGCCCTTTGATGATCGCCTTGGCGCGTGCATCACCAATTTTTGGCAGCGTCGCCAATTCTTTCTCGGTCGCCGAGTTGATATCCATCGGCTCTTTCTTGGTTTCAGCGGCAGGCGCTGGGGCTGGTGCTGGGGCAGGCGCGGCTTTGGCTGCAGGCGCGGCGGCTGGTTTTGGTGCTTCCTGCTTCTGCGCAAAGACGGCGCCGGATGCACCGATCAGCAGTGCGGCAGCAAGGGTAATGATCTTTTTCATGTGGTCTCCAGAGTGTCGTGAGTTGATTTGGCCAACCTGATCGTGCGTTGCAGAGGGTCGGACCGGGGGATATTTAATCACAGGGTAGAAATTGCTGCCTGAAAATCGGCAGCATTGCGACAAAGTGCCGCATACAATCAACGCCATGAACACACAACGGTTTACCGAACGCGAAGATGAATTCTGGCGGGCCCTGCAAAGTCGCGATTCGTCCTACGAAGGCATCTTTTTTCTTGGGGTAAAAACCACCGGTATTTTCTGCCGCCCGATCTGTTCGGCACGCAAACCGCTGCGCAAGAATGTGGAATTCTTTCCGGGCAAAGTGGAAGCGTTGCACGCAGGTTTTCGTCCGTGCCTGCGCTGCAAACCGATGAACACCACCGGTGAGGTGCCCACGCTGGTCGAAAAGTTGCGCAAGCAGATCGAGGGTAATCCGGCGGAGCGGCTGCGCGAGAGTGACCTGGTTGAGATGGGCATTGACCCGTCCACGGCGCGGCGGCAGTTTCAACGTTATTTCGGGATGTCATTTCAAGCGTATCAACGTGCGCGGCGCATGGGCTCGGCGCTTGCCTCTGTCAGAAAGGGAATCAACGTGCTCGATACACAACTGGATCATGGATTCGAATCATCAAGCGGGTTTCGCGAGGCGTTTGGCAAACTGTTTGGGACTGCGCCATCGAAGTCTAGCGGCGTGCATTGCCTGCTATCAAAATGGATTGAGTCGCCACTTGGTGCAATTCTGGCGCTGGCCGATGACGACGGGCTATACGTCTTTGACTGGGTGGACCGGCGCGGACTGGAGCGGGAAATCATTCGTTTGCGTGCGCGTACAAAATTCGTCATCGTCCCCGGTAACCATGCGGTGCTGGACCAGGCGACGCGCGAGATCAACGAATACTTTGCCGGCCAGCGAACGACATTCACGTTGCCGCTGGCACACAGAGGCACAGATTTTCAGCGGCGTGTTTGGGATGCGCTGTTGGCGATCCCGGCTGGCCAAACGCGTTCTTATGCAGAGATCGCCAAGGGCATCGGCGAACCCAAGGCAGTACGCGCCGTCGCGCGGGCGAACGGCGATAATTTCAGGGGCATCATCATTCCATGTCATCGCGTAATCGGCTCCGACGGGAGTCTGACGGGTTACGGAGGTGGACTGGCGCGCAAGCAATGGCTGCTTGATCATGAGCGTGCGATGGTGCAATAGCCGTTCCCTACCGGACAGCGTGTTTGTGCGCGCCGAAACTAACGGAGATGCGTCCTCGCAAATTGCGCAGCATTGCGATTGATGCCATTGCAGCGCAGTCCCTTGACAGTACGCGCACTATTGCGTCACAGCCATAATGGCCTCACGCGCGGCCTCTGCATTGGCATACCGATCAGAAATGCTCTTGGCCATCAATTTGTCTATCAGCGGCTGAAGCTTGGCCAAACGGGTCGGCAGTAGCGGGATCGGCGCATTCAGGTGCTTGCCCATGAGCTCGTTGGGCGTCCCTCCTTCGAATGGCCGGTGACCGGTCAGCATTTCAAAATATAAAACCCCGAGCGCGTAGGTATCGCTATGCGGCCCGACATTGCTGCCCCTGGCTTGCTCGGGACTCATGTAATAAGGCGTACCGACGGCCATATCGTGACGGGTCAGCGCCAATGCGGAGCCGAGTTGCTTGGCGATACCAAAGTCGGCAATGACCGCCTCTCCAGTCATGCGCATCAGAATATTGGCGGGCTTCAGATCGCGGTGAACGATTCCGGCCGCGTGAATGGCGGCCAGTGCCGACGCGATTTCACCAGCGCGTTTTTGTGCGAGCGCCGGCGACATGCCGGCCTCGATATCGAGGCGCAGATCGCCGCCAGGCAGATGTTCCATTCCGATATAGAGACAGCGATCACCCACGCCGTGTTCATAGACGTGCGCAACATGCGGATGCGAAAGCTTTGAAAGCATGTCGTACTCCGCCATGAAGCGGTTGATGGCTTCCTGCGTGGACGTATCGAGTCCTTCCAGCTTGAGGACTTTTAACGCATGCTGTTCGCGGCTGGCGAGATGGGTAGCCAAATAAACAATGGAAGCGGCACCCTCGCCAAGCTTCTGGACGATTTCATAGCCCGGAATGCGTTGCGCGCCTCCGGCGTCGGCAACCGCGACACCTGGCGTATGCTTCTTGCGCTCCTCTCTGGTAGCGATACAGCGCTCAACGGCATCGGCCATATCCTGCGGTCTGAATGGCTTGACCAGAAAATCCGACCCGCCAACATGCATTGCGCGACGATAGTGGTCACGCTCGTCCATGCTTGAGACAAAGATGATGTCGGGCTGCCCCAAAGCTGCCTCGCGCCGAAGTGCGCGCGCAAAGCTGAAACCATCCATGCCAGGCATGCGGATATCGGTGATCACGATATCAGCTGGCTTGGTTCGCAATTGCCGCAGCGCGTCTTCACCGCCGCGCGCAGTAGACGCCGGGTGACCTCGCGCGGCCAACCCGCGCGCGATAAATTCGCGCATCACCACATCGTCTTCAACGACCAGAATTTCTGTCATGTGCTTATCTTACGCGAGGGCTTAAAAACAAAAGCCGGATTTCTCCGGCTTTTGTCGATACTTGAATGCACGGTCAATGACCGAACAGAGCGGGATTGCGGCTAGGCACGGAAGGGTGACGTGTACGCATTGGCACACGAGCCCTTGAGCAACAACACCGCGGCCCCTTATGCTCGTGTCATTACATGTCCATACCGCCCATACCGCCCATCCCGCCCATCCCGCCACCGCCCATGCCGCCGCCAGCCGATTCATCTTTCGGCAGTTCAGCAACCATCGCATCGGTTGTGAGCATCAGGGAAGCAACCGAAGCCGCATTTTGCAATGCATAGCGTGTCACTTTGGTTGGGTCGAGAACACCGAGCTCCACCATATCGCCGTATTCACCGGTCGCCGCGTTGTAGCCAAAGTTGCCCTTGCCTTCAACCACTTTGTTGACGACCACAGAAGGCTCGTCACCAGCGTTTTGCGCGATCATGCGCAGCGGCTCTTCGAGGGCGCGCATGATGATTTTGATACCGGCATCTTGTTCAGCGTTGAGGCCTTTGATCTTGCCGGCATTGGTACGCGCGCGCAGGAATGCCACGCCGCCACCAGGAACGATACCTTCTTCAACAGCAGCGCGGGTCGCGTGCAATGCATCTTCAACGCGGGCTTTCTTTTCTTTCATTTCGACTTCGGTCGCAGCACCGACGCGGATCACGGCAACACCGCCAGCCAGCTTGGCCACGCGCTCTTGCAGTTTTTCTTTGTCGTAGTCGCTGGTCGCGTCGTCGATTTGTTTGCGAACGGTCGCAACACGTGACTTGATGGCTTCTTCGTCACCAGCACCGTCGATGATCGTGGTGTTTTCCTTGCCGACTTCGATCTTCTTGGCACGGCCCAGATCCTTCAGGGTCACGTTTTCCAATTTCAGGCCGAGTTCTTCAGCGATCACCGTACCACCAGTGAGAATCGCGATGTCTTCGAGCATGGCTTTACGACGATCACCAAAACCAGGTGCCTTGACAGCGGTGGTCTTGAGGATACCGCGCAGGTTGTTCACCACCAGGGTCGCCAGTGCTTCGCCATCAACATCTTCAGCAATGATCAGCAATGGGCGACCGGCTTTGGCGACTTGTTCCAGTACGGGCAACAGGTCACGGATGTTG
>JAJAYN010000576.1 GCA_026786225.1 Burkholderiales bacterium
GAACCAACACCATCTTATATACGCTTTTCTACTGGAGCCGCGTAACTGCCAAGAGCGGCTTTTTGGACTTAAATCGAAAGGCCAGATCAAATCAGTATTCTGATGCAAAAATCTAGCGCGTCGATCTTCATAGCGTTGTCAAGCGTAAGGCTAGCTCTCGTTCTTGGATCCTGCTTCGCGGCCCGCCAAATCGGCAGAGTTCTGCGCCCGGAAATTATTATGATCGGTGATTCATGATTTTAAGACGTAGCCCCACGGCCTTTTTTTGGATTTGCCTTCTGGCGCTCTTTTCGTACTGGGTTTGGACCCCACTACTTAACGATTTTGGAGGTGATAGCGCCGAGTATCTATTAATCGCCCAGCATTGGTCATTTTTTGGTGAACCAAACATGGCTAGCGCGCAATTTGCAGCTGCAACCAACTATCCGCCCTTTTACCCGCTGCTGTTGGCACTTTTCTCGGGGGGCCAATCTTGGTTGATTGCGCACCAAATAACAGCCTTCTGCGGCATTGCCGCTTTGTTTGTGTTGTGGCGCAATTTTTTAGTGGAAGACTATCCGCCAGTCAGCAGCCTGATATTTGTTGGCATAGTTGCGCTGATACCAGGGGTCTACTCGCAAGCGCTCTACATTCATAGCGAATTTCTTTTCCTGTTGTTCGTCAGCCTTTGTTTGTTTGCCGTGTCGCGACTTGAGCGTGAAACAAAGCTTCGTTTTGTCGTCGTAGCGTCGTTGGCGGCCGCGGGTGCGTACCTCACACGAAGTATCGGCATCTCACTTGTTGCCGCTCTCGTCATTTATTTTGGGCTACATCGACCGAAACGTGAGTGGACAATTGTGTTTGGATTTGCTGTCGTTCCAGTCCTCGTATGGACGCTGTTTCGCCAGACGCATAGTGGCGGGTATCTGGGCGTATGGGAGGAACGATTAGCAATGGCCAACGCGCCGGATATTGTGGACGTCGTCATGTCGAAAGGGCGCGCGCTGCTGGACGGTTATGTCGTTAATTTTGCTGGAGCCGGTTCGTCAAATACGGCTGCATTGATGTTGTTCTCAATTGTTTGTTTCGCTGCGTGGCTCGTCAGGCTTGCGCAGGGCAAGTTGGATGCCCTTTTCATAGGGGCATACTTGGTAATTCTACTCGTGTGGCCGTTCCCGGCAGAGCGAGTAAGGTTTATCATGCCAGTTGTTCCGATTCTCGTGATGCAAGTACTGTTATATCTACATGGTTTGAGACTCAATCGTCACAAACGCAGCGCAATACTCGTCTCACGGGCAATCGTATTGATGCTGCTAATTACCATTCTGCCGAGTCTTGTTTTGACCGCGCAACGGCATTTCGAGTCAATGCCAATTGAGTTTGAAGACTACCGACGAAGCCCAGAGTGGTACGCCGCAGCAAACCGGAATGATCGACTAAGCACTATTCTTCGAGTCCAACGATTTACGGTGGGTTTTGAGGAAATACGAAAACATGTGCCAAAGCACGAATGTGTATATTCCATCAAACCATCACTTGTGGGCTTGTACGGCCAACGAACCAGCTACCGCTCACCGCTACCGAATAGCAAGCTGGGGTTGCAACTTGATCCATTGGCGGTTGCTTGCCGCTACGTATCCACGGTAGCGTTCGCGAGTCCGTCTTATCTGGAGGGACACTACCCTATAGGCCGATGGGCGAATGGCGTGGATCTTGTTCACGTTACGCGAATGATTGAGTCGGACGCAGCGAGCGACGTAATTGCAATATTAGCCAAGGTTCGATAAAGACCATTTCAAATCGAGTTTCTGTGCAACCAGGTAATTTATCCATCGTAGTCCCAAGCATTATCGAGCGGAAGTGCATCCGTCGGCTCATGGTGAGTACGCGCCGTGAATTCTGTTTTGAACGTGTCCTTACTCTGTGGGTAGCTTTGAGTGATACAAGATTGGAGGCAGCTTAATGACCGCAGCAGATGACATCGGACTCCAACATAAGACGACCGCGTCACGGCTATTGCTGTTGCTGATTCTTGCGGTTTCGGCGTTCATTCAATATAACGTGGTGACTCGTAGCGAATTTGAGTTACCAATGGACTCCGATGCGGCCCAGTATTTTTCTTACGCCTATAACTTCAAGTATTCAGGAATATATTCCCACATGCTCACGTGGGCTTGGGAAGCCCCGCCAACTAAACTTGCGCCAGATTCACTGCGCTCCCCCGGCTACCCGATGTTTTTGCTTGCGATTCCAGGGCTTGATACGTCGCAAGCGTATTTGCGTCGTGTGAGCTTGGTGCAGGCTGCGATGGCTGTCGTGTCTGTCTGGCTGGCTTTTCTGATTGCAGCAAGATTCTTGCAGCCGGGCTGGTCGCACTTGGCTGCTGCGATGACCGCCATCAATCCACACTTGGCAAACATGAGCACATATCTGCTCTCAGAAACTCTATTTTTGTTCACAATGCTTGTCGCCATACACCTTTCGATTAGTGCATACAGGTCGCAAAGATGGGCAACTTTTTTTGTTGTAGGGCTCGTGTGGGGATGTTGCAGCTTGGTCAGGCCAACTGTAGCTTTCCTGCCTGCGCTATTTTTATTTGCAAGCTTAATAATTCCAAAATTAAAAATATGGCGTATTGCAGCGGTGCTTGTTTTTGCCGGGTTTGTCGTTATTCAGTTGCCATGGCAAGTTCGCAACCAAATCACTGAAATGGACCCGGCGCAGGGAAGCTTGATGGTGTACACCATTCACCATGGATCCTATCCCGATTTCATGTATGACAACCGACCTGAGACGCGTGGGTGGCCATTCCAGTACGACCCAGAAGGTGAGGCCGCCGAGCGTGATTTGCCCAGCGCCTTAGCCGATGTATACAAGAAATTTCGGACCGAGCCCCTGACTTACTTCAAGTGGTATTTGCTCGGAAAACCGGTGACCTTTCTGTCATGGGGCTATATTCAAGGTTTTGACATATATGTCTATGACACACCGCGTTCACCTTACAAGGAAGACAGTCTGTTCATTGCAGTGCGTGCGCTGTCTCTTTATATGCATTGGCCGCTTATGTTATTTGGAGTGGGTGCGAGCCTTATTGTTTGGTGGCGGCCAAAATGGCTCGGTCTCAATGAGAATGGATTAGTGGCTGCAAAGGCAGTATCGGCCATCGTCTTATATGCAATTGGTTTTCACATGATTGCCGCACCGTACCCTCGATATAGCGTTCCGTTTCGTCCTTTGCTTTACATGCTTGTTCTGGCATTGGTAAGTGCGGCATCAAGTTACATTTTAAGAAGTAAGGCACCACATGAAAATTCGGAAAAATTAATTGACGGTAGAACTTAGAAGCAGAGTTTGTGAGGAGTCGATGAGTATCATGGCAACGTCGGGCAAATAGATGGCGCTGTCTATGCTTTGCAACACAATTCGCATGACAAAGGTTATTTCGTAGTCGGCGTGACCCAATTGGAGAGCAAGTAATGTTGAGCATAATCCTGCCAGCAAAAAATGAGGCAGATGGTCTTCGAAGCGTGTTGCCCGGCATTTTGGCGCATCACCCTGACGCAGACCTGATTGTCGTTGACGATGGTTCCACCGACGACACTGCAAAGGTAGCCGAGGGATTCGGCGCGCGAGTAATAATGCATCCACGCAGTTTGGGGAACGGTGCGGCCGTGAAGAGCGGGGCACGCGCAGCTTGGGGCGACATAATCGTTTTCATGGACTCTGACGGGCAACACAAACCCGAAGACATATCGCGATTGCTGGCTGAACTGAATAGTGGAAACGATATGGTTGTCGGCGCACGGTCACTCGCATCGCAGGCAGGCGCGCACCGCGCGGTAGCAAATACTTTTTACAATTGGCTTGCTAGCTGGATGGTAGGGCAAAATGTTAGCGATCTGACATCTGGATTCAGGGCCGTTAAGACTGCGCTGTTCAGGAAGTATTTATATTTGTTGCCCAACGGCTTTTCATATCCAACGACAATTACGATGAGCTTTTTTCGTGCTGGCTATTTGGTCAGCTACGTTCCAATAGAAGCGCCGCCTAGAATCGGGACAAGCCATATCCAGTTGTTTCGCGATGGCGCAAGATTTTTTCTCATCATTTTCAAGATGAGCACACTTTTCGCGCCGCTAAAGTTGTTCCTGCCAATCAGCTTCGCCTTTTTCGCGACAGCCTGTAGTTACTATCTCTACACCTACCTTTCGGCCGGTCGATTTACAAATATGAGCGCACTACTCTTTATCACGGCGATACTAGTATTTCTGATGGGGTTGATTTCAGAGCAAATCAGCGCACTCATTTACAAGGATAGCGATACGCAGCCAGAAGCAGAAACGGCGAGCAAGCGCGGCGGTGTTTGGGAAAGCAAGCAAGCGAACTCCATGGATGGCAATTTGAGAGCGAGCGACTTGCCCGCTGACCACTGAAATCAGCAATGTACGATCTGACTCGCAAATTCGTGGTTTATTTAGTTGCGATTCGGACTCCCATAGAATCCAAATGTGCATCGATCTGTGACTGAAAGTCGGAATTGTCCAGAATGAACGTTATCAAGAAGTGGCCGCGCCATTTTTTTGGATTTGCCTTTCTGCCGTCTACTCGTACCGGACTTGGACGGCTAAGTGATGTTCACGTTACACGCTTGATACCAGCAGATGGTGGGAGCGAAGTTGCGCAATATATGATAGAGACATCGCGATAAGCTAAAACATACGCAACCAAATGAAACTATCTATCATTATTCCCTGTTTTAACGAACGAGCGACCATCGAAGAAATCGTTAGGGCCGTCCGAAACGCCCCCTACGAGCCGAAGGAAATCATTGTTGTGGATGATTGTTCAACGGACGGAACGAGGGAGTACTTGCAGACCGAACTTACCGACGTCGTGGACAGAATTCTTTTCCATGAGATAAATCGAGGGAAAGGAGCAGCGTTGCGAACTGGCATTAAAGCGGCTACTGGCGATTTGGTCATCATTCAAGATGCGGATCTTGAGTATGATCCGCAAGAGTATTCTAAACTCGTGGCGCCAATACTTGCGGGCAAGGCGGACGTTGTTTTTGGGTCACGGTTTATGGGAGCAGGTGCACATCGCGTGGTCTATTTTTGGCATAGAGTTGGCAATGGCGTTCTCACTCTTTTGTCAAATGTCTTCACCAACATCAATCTCACGGACATGGAGACCTGTTACAAGGTTTTCCGAAGGGAATTGATTCAAGGTATCAACATTGAGGAAAATCGCTTCGGTTTTGAACCGGAAATAACAGCAAAAGTCGCGAAGCTTGGCTGCCGGGTATACGAAGTGGGAATTTCGTACTATGGGCGGACCTATGAAGAGGGTAAGAAGATCGGGTGGCGAGATGGAATCCGCGCGATTTACTGCATCATTAAATACAACGTTTTTCGTTGAAGATCGTCAGGTATTTTTTCGTGGGAGGTGCGGCGGCGACGGTCGATATCGGGCTGTTTTTTTTGTTCGCTAAGTCACTTGGTTTCAACTATCTCGTCGTCGGGTGCATTGGCTTCACAATCGCAACCGCAGTGAATTACTTTCTAAGTATCCGTTTTGTTTTTCGTAGCGGTGTCCGATTTGCAAGACATACTGAGCTTGCGTTCATTTACCTTGCAAGTTTGCTTGGATTGGTCCTAAACCAAGGCATACTTTTCTTGCTAATCGAACATGCAGGCGTAGAAATGATGTTGGGAAAGCTGGCGGCCACCGGCGGAGTATTTCTTTGGAATTTCTCGTCGAGGAACTTTGTCGTTTTTCGCGACAAGAATTGATTCTGGTTCAGCTGTGCAACTGAGAACGGGAAGCTTGGGCAAAGTCGGCAAGCGGAATCCACACTCTCCGTCGGCTATCATTTCCGACACTATGATATGAAACGTGGATATGATTACCACAGCGATTTACTTCTCAAAACCTGCATCCCCATTTTCTCGCCAGAGCCCCCTGGGAGGAAGTCACCAGTCAATTTCACAACCGAATCCATGAAGATCAGACTGCCCCATTTTTGTTGCCGACAATGAAGAAAGCAGGACTTCAATACGCATTTTCGCAGGAGCATGCCAGCACGGTCTTCAATGCCTCATTGCGACGGCAAAAGGCCTTGAAAACCCTCGCGGTTCTCGAGGATCATCTGCACGATCTCAGTAATCTGGACGCTCTCGAAATTGGCAGTGCAGCAGGATATTGCACCGTGCACTACGCTGCGCGCCTGCGGCATATTTCAGCCGTTGACATCGATCTGGGAGCCATGCAACATGCGCTGCAGCATAATCCGGCTAGTAATGTAAGCTATTTTGTCATGGACGCCCAGCACTTGGCATTTCCAGACGCGACTTTCGATATCGTGATTTGTATGCATGTTTACGAACATGTCCCGGATGCAACGGCACTGATGGGTGAGATCGACCGTGTGCTGAAACCTGGCGGCGTATGTTATTTCACGGCCGGGAATCGGCTAAGCCTCATCGAGCCCCATTACAGACTTCCATTGCTTTCGGCCCTGCCTAAACCACTGTCTCATCTCTACCTGAGGCTACTTCATCGCGGCACATATTATTACGAAAACCATTTGACCTATTGGGGGCTGAAGAAGCTAGTGGTCGGTTTTGAGAATTTCGACTACACCGTGCGCGTGGTCAAGAGCCCGGAGAAATTCCGTGCAACCGAAGTCATCCGTCCACATTCTATGAAGCAGAAGTTTTCCATTTTGTTTTTGAAGATTGCCTACTGGTTGTGTCCTACGTACCTATGGCTCTTGAAAAAATCCAAATCCCAGACGTCCTGAATCCCGGATGCGCTTATTGCCCATGACTCGCTCCCTTGGTCGACTCACACCTGTCCAACGATGATGATCAACGCATGAAGGTGCTATTCGTTGCCCGCAATTTCCCGCCAACTACGGGAGGCATGGAGCGTTTCCTTTACCACGCGTACACAGAAATTGCGCGCGATCACCATACGGCTCTCGTTGGGCCTGCTGGCTGTGCGAAGTTTGTCTCGATGGGGGCATCGGTCTCGGCTGGACCGCTATTTCCAATCGAGTCGATTCTTGTCACTTGCCAGTGGCAAGCCTGCCGCGTGGCTAGGGAGCTGGCACCCGACTTGGTCGTTTCCGGTAGCAGCATTACAGCGCCAGCAGCTTTGTTTGCGGCGCGGGTCGCGGGAGCGAAATCGCTGTGTTTCGTATACGGGCTAGACCTGGTCGTAGACAATTTCTTCTACCGTATGTCATTCGTACCGTTGCTGCGACGCTTCGACCGGATTCTCTCGATCAGTGAAAATACGACGCGCCTTGCTGAAAAGGTCGGTATCGACAGCCGCAAGATCGGCTTACTGCACCCTGGGGTGACCCTTCCAGTCGAGGGGCATCAGATCGATTGCTGCGCATTCCGTAAGCTGGCGGACTCCGAAGGACGTATCATCTTGTTGAGTGTTGGCAGGTTGAGTGAGCGCAAGGGCATGGCCGAATTCATTGAGCGCAGCATGTCGACCTTGATAGCGCAGCGTCCAGACATCAAGCTTGTTATCATTGGCGCGGAACCGGACAAGGCGCTGAGGCATGCACGCGGACAAACCCAGCGAATTCAAGATGCGATCAAATCGAACGGGTTGGAGGAACACGTGACCATGCTCGGGAGGGTTGATGATGAGATGCTATCCCAGGCCTATGCGTCCAGCACGCTGCTAATCTTTCCAGTGCTCGATGTGCCTGGAGATACCGAAGGTTTTGGCATGGTTGCCATCGAGGCCGCCGCGCACGGACTCCCCACCGCTGCATTCGCCGCCGGCGGCGTTCCGGATGCTGTGCATCAGGGGGTGTCCGGATACCTCGCCACCCCCGGTAACTATCCTCAACTATCCGCCATGATCCTTACGCACCTGCTGCATGCTGACAATGAAAGATGGCGAGCGCAATGCGTTGCCTTTGCGAATGAATTCTCATGGGACAGATTTGGTGAGCGATTCCGGAGCATTTGCGTAAACTTGGTGAGTCAATAAGTGCTTTTCGATCCCTTATAGATGTGGATGCGAGCAATTCCACCGTCATGCTGACGCGCACAAAACGCATAGTTAGGTGGCTCAAACCGCTGGTAGGAATAATGATTCTCGGGACGCTGGTTTACTGGGTGATCAAGGAGGGCGTACTCCTTGAGCGCATTAATTTGTCGGTAGCCGCTGCTGCGACCGCTGCATCGGGAGTACTCAACCTCCTCAACGCATTGATCGTCAAAATCATTGTCACCGTTTATGATCGCAAGATCACTTTTGTAAAATCGCTCCATCTCAGTGTGCTTGGCACATTCGGCAATTCTGCCGGCGGATTACCACTTGGGACAACTCTGAAATATGTGCTTCTGCATCAACAGAGCGGACTCAAAATCCGGGAGATCACGGCTGGACTCGTAGTCTTTACTTTCGCGACCTCACTCTTCCTGCTCTGCTATACAGCGGTAAGCGCATGGTCAACAGGCTTGTCGTTGGCCACCAAAACGGCGCCAGCCCTAATTCTAGTTATGTTTGCGCTGCTGTTGCCCATTCTTTGGCGGCATCTTCGGACACGCCAATCGATCTTCAGGTTAGTCGGGCCTTTCCTGCAGAAACGTAATCTGCAACGCGTTCTTGCCACTTCTGCGATGACTGCCACCGGATTCGTTTTCAGCTATTGGCTGGTGGCCGCGCTCCTACTGCCAGAAATACCCACTCCTACTATCCTCTTTGTCGCTTCCGCTGGAACGCTGACCAGCCTCGCGACATTGCTCCAGTCAGTCGGGGGCATTCAGGAGCTGTCTGTGGGCCTGTCAGCGTATCTCTCTGGCGTTCGCGTGATAGACGGACTGCAGGTCGCGCTAGTGCTTCGAGTCGCGTCACTTTTGTCATCGGGTCTCTTCCTTGCCCTGCTTTATGCAGGGCCGCTGCGGTCACCTGACAGTGAGGCCAGCTGAAGATCACGCGTAACGAACAAAAAGGGTCAGATCTTTCAATATAGCGCTTAATCTGAGGGGGCAGAGCTAAAACTTCACGTCAAAACACACACCTTTCCCCGATTCACCGAAGTCGATCAAAACCAATCGCTTTTGTCTGATCGCCAACAGAGTTTACGATTTTTTTCTAATGACGGACTCGTTTTTATTTTCTTGCGCTAATATGGTCTGCCTAGTAGACTAGATTAAGTGCTGTTGCATTTTACGTAAAGGAATAATGATGCGTGAATATGGGGTGTATGAAGCCAAGACGAAATTGCCAGACCTGATCAAACAGGTTCAGCAGGGGGAACGCGTCACCATCACCAATCGGGGTGAGCCGGTTGCAGATTTGGTGCCAAGCGCAAGTCGCGCGGCGCAGCAAACGAAAGAAGCGATCGCGGCAATTAAAACGATGCGATCAGGCAATATTGACCAATCGCAGTTCATGGAGATGCGTGCTCGAGGTCGTCAATAATGGCTGGTGCGTTCGTGCTTGACGCATCCGTGACGATTCGATGGGCGCTTCAAGACGGATCGGCGACCGATCGGGCCTATGCCGACCAAGTTCTGGATTCGTTTGCTGTCGTGTCGTCGTGGGTTCCAGCCTTGTGGTACACGGAAACGGTTCATGTGCTTCGGTGTGCCGAGGATGACGGAAAATTTGGCGAGTCGGCGCTAACGGAGTTCGTATATCGCCTTGGGCAGTTACCCATTGAGCTTGACACCGCCGCGCCCGCAGGCATTCAATTGGCGGTAGCGGCAATCTCGCGCGAGTTCAAGTTGTCTGGATACGATGCCCAATACCTTGAGCTGGCCCGCCGGCGCAATCTGTCTATCGCGACACTGGACAAAGGTCTTCGAAAAGCAGCAAAAAAAGCTGGCGTAGCGGTCTACCTGATCCAGTAATTTCAATTTTTAGCGTTCTCTTGTTTTTATTTACGATGCCAACGAGCAAGACTTTACCTTCGTGAACAAAAGAAAATGGCGGGCAAAAAATTTGCCGCCAACGCATAGCTATTCAATCGAGACAACGTTCCATCGCAGCGCCGCCTATTCATACCGCAACGCCTCCACCGGCTTCAATCCCGCCGCTCTCTTCGCCGGGTAAAACCCAAAGAAAATACCAATCACCGCCGAAAAACTAAATGCAATAACAATGCCAGTTAACGATATACCGACCTGCATCGGCGAAAACTTGGTGATGAGCGCGCTGCCGCCGTAAGCCAGCGCAACACCGATTGCGCCGCCACATACGCAAATGACCACGGCCTCCGTTAAAAACTGCAAAAGCACATCGCGGCGCTTGGCGGCCAGTGCCATACGGATGCCGATTTCACGCGTGCGTTCGGTGACGGAAACCAGCATGATATTCATGATGCCGATGCCACCGACCAGTAGAGAAATGGAGCCAATTGCGCCCAGCAGCAGCGTGAGGGCGGTGGCGATACCTTGCGCAGCTTCAGCAATGGATGCGAGGTCTCGGACAGTGAAATCGTCTTCCGCATCATCACGAATGCGGTGGCGGATACGCAGTGCCTGCGTGGCGTCATAGATTGCGTCCTGGGTCTGGTCGGCGCTGGCCGCTTGCGCCATGATGTAGTGGATTGCACCGGGTGACCAGGTGCGAATGACTTGCTGGCGTGCAGTCGTGATGGGTATGAGTACGGTGTCGTCCTGATCGCCGCCGCCCAGATCACTGCCTTTGTCACCCAAAATGCCGATAATTTCGAACGGGCGATTGCGGATGCGGATGGTCTGCCCGATGGGATCGGATTCGTTAAACAAATTCTGTGCGACTGTTGATCCGATCACCGCCACGCGCGACACGGACCGCATCTCGACATCGCCAAACAGAGTGC
>JAJAYN010000577.1 GCA_026786225.1 Burkholderiales bacterium
AAACCATCCATTTCGTCGTCGCCGATGTCGAGCATGGTGGCGAGTTGCGGCATGTTCATCGGCACGCCCGTCTTGGAGAGCAATTCGAGAATTAATTCACGACTGGGGAGCGGATTTTCATACTTGGCCTGCTCGCGGGCCTTGTGGGGATCGGCAGCGCGAGGAGACTGGTGCGATTTATTGTTTTTCTTGGTCAAAATGGCTTTCGGAAACTTTGTAATAAAGAATGCGGCTTTTATAAGTGGACAGGAACAGCACTATTGGCTATTATTCGCCCTCATTTTACGCGAAGCGCTGCTTTCAGAACACGTTATTGCAAGCGCCGAGCAACCTGTTAGCCCGGATGGCGGAATTGGTAGACGCACTAGGTTCAGGTCCTAGCGCCGGCAACGGTGTGGAGGTTCGAGTCCTCTTTCGGGCACCAAGTTTAAAAACCGCTTCGGCGGTTTTTTTTCGTCCCCGAAAAGCGATGCCCTGCGGCATCGCGTGAGGACTCGAAAGGTTCGCCATGCAGGGCGAACCGGGGGTGAGCAAGGGGTTTCGCAGAGCAAACAGTTTTGCTCTGCGCCTTGCGAACGGGATGCCCTCCGTGGCATCCCCGCGCGAGCGTAGCGAAGTGTGACCGAGTCCGTCGTACAAGTGAGCGCAGCGAGCCATTCAGAAATTGAAACCCAAGCATTGGCGCGGCCTACCAGCACAAAAGCTTCCGAGCCCCGCACCAATCGGAGACCTGCAAAAAACGACTCAAGCTATCCCCATCCCCACCACCTGCGCCGCCCCTTTGCGCTCGCGCAACCCCGCATACCACCGCTCCACGTGCGGATGTGACTCGCGCGACAGCGGCAGCTTGAACCAGCGGTCCACAGAGCAACCCAGTGGGATATCGCCCATCGTAAAACGTGATCCTGCGACGTAGTCACGCGTCGCCAAATGCGCATTCAACACGCCAAGCTTCTTCTCTGTCTCGATACGGGCATTTTCGATGACGCCGAGATCGCGCTTCTCAGGCGTGGTGCGGATGAGTTGAATGAATGCCGGGCCAATGCCTGGATTGAGCGACACCGCCTGCCAGTCCATCCAGCGATCGGCGTCGGCGCGCACAGGTATTTCCGTCGGCCATAACGAGCCGGCACCGTAGCGCGCGGCGAGGTAACGAACGATGGCGTTTGATTCCCACAGCACAAATCCGCCGTCGTCGATTACCGGTATCAGGCCATTCGGATTCATGGCCCGATACGCAGGTGTGTTGACCAGGCCGTACTGGCCGCCGGCGTCTATGCGTTCACAGTCAAGCCCAAGCTCGTCGGCGCACCAAACAACTTTTTGCACGTTGGCGGAGGTGAGGCGGCCCCAGATTTTCAACATGTCGGACTCTCGCGGTGAAGGTAATTGATCGGCGGATTGCCAGTGCCGGTGCCGGTAGAAAAGGCACGCAACGAGAGCCGCAGGGTCACAAGTCCTTCGGCACTTTCGGCATGAATCCGCCACCGGTAAGCAGTCCATACGCCATCCACAACACGATCAGTCCGTAAAAAATACGCGGCATCCATTCCGCCAGTTGCTGGTAGAAGCCGTTGATGGCATCTGTCTCCATGCGGGTATGACGCATCAGCATTTCTGGTAGGGTGCCGCTGGCTTCGCCAGTGGTGACGAATTCAATCAGCCGCTCGCCGCTGGTTTCGCGGTTTATGTATGCCAAGCCGGCAATCGCACCGGCGAGCGCGGCACCCTTTTCAATGCGCGGTGCGATTTGTGAAAACGCACGATTGATCACCCCGACCTCCACGGTATCGAGCGCCGCCGGCAAGGCGTCGAGCATCGACATGCCTGCCTCAAGCATCAGCGCCAGGCTTTCAAAAAAATCGCGTACATTGCGGCGAACCGTCAACGGCCCCAATAAAGGCAATCGCAGCAGCAGCGTTACCAGCGGCGAATTTTGCGCTTGATGAAGTAAATGATGCCAAAGCCACCGCGCCCCAAAGAACAACAACGCCAATACGATGAGCGGCCTGAGTATATGCATCACATATCCAGTGGCACTGATCGATCCACCGACAAGTGCTGGCAATGGCTGGATGAAGAGCGCCATCAGTAGCACAAGCGCCGGCATCATCATGCGCGACTTCATCAATGACAGCTGCAGCGACCGCTGTGTATAGAAATCAGCCAAGCGACGATACATCACCGCAGGACTGCCTGCGCTCAAGGCGGCGCGAATCAAACGCGCCTCGAGTTTGGTGAAAAGACCGCTGCGTTCCCCCGCCTTGGCGGGATCGATTCCGCGTGCAGTCAATTTTTTCATCTCGACCAGGCGAGACTTCGCTGGCGCCGCGACCTCCAATAGCGAGAACGCCTTATCAAACGGCAAGCCGGCGATCTCCATTTGTGCGAGCTGTATGTAGAGCTCGGCGCGGAGACGATAGGGCAGTGGTTTGTGGAGAGATTGATTCATATGCACGTGAGGCAATTATGGCCGAGAGGATACTGCGTGTTTTCGTTTGCGACGACGGCCGGAATGAATGTGTCGACGTTCACCAGCAGCCTTCAGCGTGTTTTCGACCGCTTCAGTTTGCAGCGGCACAGGCTGATGCTGCGTTCCTGCAGCCGCACCCTCCTCCAACCCCAATCCAACGCGCTCGTATTCGGCGATCACCTGTGCACCCACCAACAACAGTGTGGCGGCAATCTCGAAACTCAACAGCACGACTACTGCCGTCGTCAGTGAGCCGTACACGACGTTCACCTGCGAGAGTGTGGTGAAGTACCACACCAGCGCGTGACGGATGATTTCCCACAGAAGACCAGCTGTTGCGCCACCGATGAGCGCATGGCGCATCGAAATGCGGCCGACGGGCATGAAGTAATAAATCGATGAGATCAGCAGGATTTCGACGGTGACACCGATGGCGTACAACGTAGCGCGCGATAATCCGCTGAGTGACCAGCGAGAGCCGAAGACCAGCAAATTCTCCTGCCCAAAGGCGAGCAAATTAGCCAGCACGAAGGTACCGGCAAACAGTGCCAGCGCGATAAAAGCGATGTAGCCAAACGGCAGCGCCAGCGATACCAGGAAATGCCTTTTGTGGTCTTTGACGCGATGCAGAAAAATCACCGAAATGGCTGCCTCCAGCACCGAGAACGCGAGCGACGAGAAAAACAGCATCGTCACCAGCAATACCCATCCCAACACGTTGCGGTGTTCAAGAAACGCCGCGAGTTCCTGCACAACGGCGTTCGCCTGCCCTGGCACCACCCATGCCAGTGCGCGCTTCAAGGTTTCGAACAAGACCGCCTGATCCACCACATGCGACAGCCCGATGACGACCAGAATCAGCATTGGCACAATCGACAACAGCGTGTAGTAAGCCACCGCACCAGCGAGCAGCAGGCCCTGGTTGGCGCGGAATGCCCGCAAGACTTGCAGCGCAAACGCAGCGGGGTGCTTGATGATTTGCTTAACTTCGGGGGCGACGATCGTGATGGGCGGGATAGGTATCATGGGAAATCTCTAACACTGGCGCGGTTTGCAGGCAGAAAGCGTCTTCCAAGCCGCGAGGGTACTGCATTCAGGTAACCGATATGAGTTGGATTTGAGCGTCGCGTTCACCATTGTGCGTGCCGCCGAGCAAACATCGTGCCAAGCAAGCCTGCAGCCAACAGCCACGCAGCACCCGCGCGCACCGGCCACACCGAGACCGAATAAATACGCCGCAATCGGTGAGCGCATGGTGGCCGGTTGCTGCGGCGTGGCGTATTTTGCCAACAACACCAGCGGCGGTACGCGTAACACCGACGAACAAATCACCCACACAAACAGCGCGGTCAGCCAGTTGCCGGCCTTCGCGAAATCGGCTGCGGCAAACAGCAACTGATCGATGATCAGAATACATGGTAGCCATGCGATATCGATGCCGGCCACTTTCAGCAGCCCGGGTAGAAAAATGACATAGACCGTCCAACCCAAGGTAAAAAAGAGTTGGACGAACGCGATGGGCCAGTGCATGACGGTTCAACAATCGGCAAAGGGAATGCGCGATGGTGGCATAACTCGACCTGACGTGGGCACCAGAGATGGAACGCTGCCCAGGAAAAAGGCAAAAAAAGCGAAACACCAGCACCGGCGGACCTCCCAGAGCATTATCGTCCGGGGAGCCGCCCCAGTGCTTGATTTACGCCTTCAAAGCGGCGAATTCAATGCGCGCAGCTCAGCCGCGAAACGGATGCCTCACCACTACCGTCTCTTCACGATCCGGCCCGGTGGAAACCAGATCGATCGGCGTCCCAACGAGTGACTCAATACGCTTCAAGTAGACCTGCGCACTTTTGGGCAGGCCATCCCAGCGCTTCACACCGTAAGTGCTTTCGCTCCAGCCCTCGTGGTCTTCAAAAATAGGCTCGCAATGGGTGATGCTGTCGGCGCCGTAAGGAAGGATATCGGTCACACGACCATCGATCTTGTAGCCCGTACAGATGCGCAATGTGTCCAGTCCATCGAGCACATCGAGTT
>JAJAYN010000578.1 GCA_026786225.1 Burkholderiales bacterium
CACCCGGCCACGGGTGCTGCCACGACCCCCACAGGCACCGCCGATGATGACCGTACCCAGCTTGACGCCGCAAAGTACCCCGCTGGTTCGAGAACCGCCAGCCGAACCGATCCGCCCGCCGGATGCCGCGCCCACCGATTTCATGAGCATGGTCAACGCCAAGCGTGAACAGCGGGCCGCGGCAGAAGCGGCGGCGCGTGCCGCGAGCAGTGGCAACGGGCGCGAGCCTTCGGCCGATGATATCGGCTTGACCAATCTCAACCGAAACTTGCGCTCGCTAGGCAAAAGCGAAGGTACCAGCGGCGTCTTCCAGATATTGAGCAAGGGTCATCGTTCGGCGCAGTTTTCATTCAACGGCTGGTCCGGTGACCGCAGCAACAGCCGGCGCGACGTTATTGACGTCGACGCAGGACTGAACGGCAATATCGAGCTGGCGATCATTCGACGCATGATTGAACTCATCCGCGTACATTACAAAGGCGACTTCAATTGGGAATCGAAGCGCCTTGGCCGCGTCGTGGTGCTTTCGGCACGTGTCGAGGACTCTGCTGGTCTTGAAGAATTCATGATGCGCGAGTTTTTTTAACGGCCACATCGTCTCGTCATCACCACCCCACGCGGCTTGATGGCGGACAGGAATCGGGTAAACGGCTGGTGTTACAATTTACGTTACAGAGTGTAACAGGGGAATTTCCAGCCTGATTGCACCAAATGTTGGCGCGCGCACCTGAATGTATAAAACAAGTAACAACCCCTCTGAGCAAGTACCGATTCCGCACGGGCTGTTGGTGATCTGTGTCGTGCTCGCGTTCTGCTTGCCCGGACTAATCGGCCACCAGCCCTGGAAACCCGACGAAGGCTATATCTTCGCCGGCATCTTTCACATGCTTCAAAGTGGCGACTGGATCGTGCCGCACCTGGCTGGTGAGCCATTTATGGAAAAGCCGCCGCTTTACCATTGGGTCGCCGCCGTCACGGCGACGTTTGCCAGTCCAATGTTGCCGCTGCACGATGGCGCGCGACTTGCCAGTGCTGTATTCGCCGCCATCGCGCTGTGGGCGACAGCAATGGCCAGCCGCATGGCGTGGGGCGAAGGTCACGGGCGAATCTCCATTCTGGTGATGCTCGGTACACTCGGCCTTCTAAATACGATTCCGTTGATGCTGCCTGACTTGCCCTTGATGGCAGGGTTCTCGGTCGCGATGCTCGGTTTTGTAGCCCACGCGTTCAATCGCAAATGGGCTTTTTTTGCGATTGGCACCGGCGTGGGAATCGGCTTTCTTGCAAAAGGCCTACTCGCGCCGGGTGTCATTGCGCTCAGCGCCATCGCGTTGCCGGTATTCTTTGCACAATGGCGCGACCGACGCTACGCACGACTGCTGCTATTGGCATTGCTGGTCGCACTGCCATGGCTGACGATTTGACCGGCACTGCTTTACGCACGTGACTCTGCATTGTTCGTCACCTGGTTTTGGGAAAATAACGTCGGTCGTTTCTTCGGGTTCTCGACCGCCATACTTGGCGCAGCCAGCGAGCCAGGTTTCTGGACAAAGGCGTTTCCCTGGTTTGTCTTTCCCTGGTGGATATTCATTGCCGTTGCCTTCTTCGGAACGCGCGCGAGGCTCCTCCGCGATACAGGCATGCAGGTTGGCCTGACACTTAGCCTGTGTGTCGCGTTTGTGCTCATCATCGCCGGCTCGGCGCGGGTCATCTACGCGTTACCGCTGCTGCCTCCGCTAGCCCTCGCGGCTACCGGCGTGCTCAAGCACGTACCAATCCGCCTATGGCATCTCCTTGGCGCAATTGGTATCACTATTGCACTCATTGTCGTATTGCTCAGCTGGTATCTGTGGGGCGCGCTGACGTCTGGCGGTCAGGTGCCTGAATGGCAATGGATTGCGCGCAATGTGCCGCTTGCTTTTCACTTGCCCATTTCGTTGCCGGTGGTACTGCTCGCGGCAATGCTCTCCATCGGGTGGCTTGGTATTGTTTTTTATCGTCGCAGCCTCGCTCAAGGTCCACTGCTGCTATGGACGGGATCGCTGGCAATATCATGGGCCGTGCCGATGTTATTGCTGTTGCCGTGGATTGATGCGGCAAAGGGTTATCGGGACGTTTATGAGGCAATGGCGCGTACCCTGCCATTGGGCTACTCGTGCGTGCAAAGCGAACAACTCGGTGAATCGGAACGCGGCATCCTTGAATACAATCAAGGCATCGTTACGGTGCGCAAGGAAGTCGCGCCCAACGCCAATTGTCCATTTATGCTGCGACAAGTCAGGAGCCAACAAACTGCGTCTGTGTCGCCAGTTGAATGGGTATTGCTTTGGTCCGGTACCAGGCCCAGTTGCTCAAACGAGCGCTTCGAACTTTATGCGTCGCAATCCCTGCAAGAGGGACGGGTACATACCGCGTTGATGAAGAAAAATACCGTGGCAATGAATATTCCGCAGAATCAGCCTAAGCGTGAACTGCCAGATCTGGATTTGCTCCCGGTGAGCGAATAAGTCAAACGCTGGCGCGTACGCATCATCAGAGGCTCCCCAGGCGTAAGCGTCAATAGCGGGCAGGCGCGCTTGACACGGACATACCCTGCGTTCAAAATATGGTTCTAATGCGAACTATATTTAATCGACAGTATCCCTGACAGAATGAGTCCACCGAGCAAACGCTTTATGCCCCTCGTCCGTGCGCTGGTGCAATGCACGCAAAGTTTTGAACGCTGTTCAGGCGCGCATGTGCGCCAACTGGGGTTGACGCCTGCGCAATTCGATATCATCGCCACGCTTGGCAACACGCAAGGCATGAGTTGCAAGGAGCTCGGTGAGAAGACGCTCATCACCAAGGGCACCATGACGGGCGTACTTGATCGTCTTCAGCAGAAAGGCCTGTTGAGCCGCCACGATTCCCCGGACGACGGTCGAAGCTGGATCACCAAACTCACGCGCAAGGGACAAGCCCTGTTCGACGAAATTTTTCCGGCTCACCTGGCACATCTGCGCCCCATGTTTGCAAGTTTCAGCGACGGCGAACTCGACACCATGCGCGAGCAACTTATTCGATTGCGTGCCGCATTCGAACCGGCGTAATTAACCACGAACGATCGCGCGCAATGAGCACACCACGCTACACCGGCATCGCCAAGGGATTGCACTGGCTGATCGGCCTGATGATCCTCGTCTCGCTAGGCGTGGGTTTGTACATGGTCGATCTGAAGCTGTCGCCCACCAAGTTGCAGCTTTATTCATGGCACAAATGGGCCGGCGTGACCATCTTCGCGCTGGTACTCGTTCGTTGTATCTGGCGCCTGACGCATACTCCGCCGCCACTACCCGACGACATGCCGCGCTGGCAGCGACTGGTTGCCGAAGGTACCCATTACATGCTTTACGCATTGATGATCGCCATTCCCCTGAGTGGCTGGCTAATGAGTTCTGCCAAGGGATTCCAGACGGTCTACTTCGGTGTGCTGCCCATTCCTGACCTCCTGGGCAAGAACAAGGAACTCGGCGAAACGTTGAACCTCGTTCACCAGTATCTGAATTACACGATGATCGCCATCATCTTGGTGCATATTGCGGCTGCGTTGAAGCATCACTTTATCGATAAAGACGACATCCTGCGGCGCATGCTGCCCGCGCGTCCACATTAACCCCTCACTTCACAGACCCAATCAAACCATCATGAATGCCATCTCGCGTACCTTTGCTTTAGCCGGTGTTGCCCTTTTTGCAAATGCCGCGCAGGCCGTCGAATACGGCAGCGTGCAAGCCGATAAATCCACCGTCACATTTACCTCCCGACAGATGGGTGTACCGGTGCAAGGCGGCTTCCCGAAATTCACCACCAAGCTCGCGTTTGATCCTGCCAAGCCGGAAGCGGCAAAAGTCGAACTCAGTATCGATCTGGCGACGATAGACGCCGGCTCAAAGGACGCCAACGATGAAGTCGTGGGCAAGCAGTGGTTCAACGTAAAAATGTTCCCGGTGGCCACGTTCACGTCCGCCACCGTGAAATCCGTCGGCGCGGGGGGCTTTGAAGTCACCGGCCCGCTTACCATCAAGGGTAAATC
>JAJAYN010000579.1 GCA_026786225.1 Burkholderiales bacterium
CACTGATCGCTCGCGACGGTTTTGCCTGCAGCAAAAACGGGTCACGCCGGGTTGGAGCCAAGCAGTTGGCTCCAACAATTCCCGGCACGACTTTGCGCGAGATGTACCAGTCCGGCGAATTGCAGCAAATGCTCGGCACTGCCAAAGCTTAGGGCGCATGATGTATCGCTCGCCACTGCGCGCTCGCGACGGTTTTGCCGTCAGGCAAAACCGGTCGAAACGGGTTGAAGCCAAGCAGTTGGCTTCAACAATTCCCGTGTCGACTATGCGCGAGATGTTCCAGTCCGGCGAATTGCAGCTAATGCTCGGCACTGCAAAATAAGACTTCCCACGTGACGCATCAGATTGCGTCTGCGAAATTTCGCATTTACTTCGGCGATGAAATCGCCATCGGGCCAGGCAAAGCGGACTTGCTTGAAGCAATCCGCACGTCGGGCTCCATTTCCAAAGCGGCCAAAGACTTGGGCATGTCATACAAGCGCGCCTGGAATCTCGCCGACACCATGAATCGCTGTTTCAAAGAACCATTGATCGAGACGGTCACCGGTGGCGGCGGCGGCGGCGGCGCGCGGCTTACAAAGTTCGGTGAAAAGGTGCTGGTCCATTTTCGTTCGATGGAAAAACGCACTGACGCAGCTATTCGCGCCGACCTCACGGCATTCGCCGCACTGCTCGCCGACAAACCCAAGCCCTGACTCTCAATTGCAATCAAAAGCACAATTGATTGCCCAGCGTTATATCCGAATGTATATTACGCTTTCACCTCTCCCCCCGATATTTACCCGTGACAGAACTGCAAATACTTGAACTCTCCGCCATCTTCGTCGTGGTGGCGATGCTTTACAGCTCCGTCGGCCATGCGGGCGCCTCGGGTTACCTCGCTGCAATGGCGCTGGTGGGCGTGGCGCCGGACGCCATGCGACCCACGGCATTGACGCTCAATATTGTTGTTGCCGCCTACACCACGTGGCGATTCCGAGGCGCGCGTTTTTTTGATGCGAAAGTCGTTGCTCCGTTCTTGATTGGATCAATCCCTTTCGCATTTATCGGCGGCGGCATCAAGCTACCATCCCACATTTACCAAGCGCTCGTTGGCGTCGTACTGCTGTGTTCTGCGCTTTATCTCGCCTGGCGGGCATTTTCGAATACCGACATGCGAGGCGAAATTCCGGTGACAATCCCGCTTTGGGCTTCGCCGCTCATTGGAGCTGCCATCGGCATGCTGTCCGGTCTAACTGGTACGGGAGGCGGAATTTTTCTGAGCCCCTTGATACTACTGCTGGGTTGGGCCGGACCCAAAGCCACCGCAGGCATTTCAGCGCCTTTCATCATGGCCAATTCGATTGCCGGGCTGGCGGGCGGATTGATCAAAGGATCGTTCTCATTCGCAACGATTCCCTTCGCGGCTGCACCATTGATTGCCGCAGCCATGCTCGGTGCTCTTATCGGCACCTGGCTAGGCATTTATAAATTGACCAATCGCTGGCTCATTGCAATGCTCTCGCTGGTGATGACAATCGCCGCCGCGAAGTTGATCGGGCTTTCCTTCTGACTATTTGCGATAGTTCGGAAAAAACAATTGCTTGCCCTTGATCGAGTAAGAAGCAATCGCCGCCTGCCCCTCAGGCGAAGTAATCCAGTCGATGAACCGCATGCCCATTTCTTTTTTCACGTGCGCATGTTTGGCCGGATTGACCAGCGTGACGCCATATTGATTGAAGAGCCTGGTATCGCCCTCGACCAGAACCGTGAGTTCTCCGCGATTCTTGAATGAGAGCCAGGTGCCACGATCCGCAAACGCATAAGCGTTCATGGCACTGGCCGTGTTGAGCGTTGGTCCCATGCCGGAACCTGTCTCGCGATACCACCTGCCCTTGCCGATCTGCGGGTCAATGTTGGCCGCTTTCCAGTAGCGCAGTTCAGCCGCGTGCGTACCGCTCTTGTCGCCACGCGAGGCAAAAGGTGCCTTGGTCGCTTCGATTTTCTTTAGCGCGGCAATCGCATCCTTGCCCGCCGTATTGGCCGGATCGTTCTTCGGCCCGACGATGACAAAATCGTTGTACATGACTTCGCACCGTTCGATGCCGAATCCCTCTTCAACAAATTTCAGTTCGGCAACTTCGTCGTGAACGAAAACGACATCCGCATCACCTCTCTTTGCGGTGGCCAGCGCCTGCCCCGAGCCTTGCGCGACCACGCGCGCCTCGATGCCGGTCTTTGCTTTGAATAGAGGCAGGATGTGTCCGAAAAGGCCCGAGTCCTGGGTCGATGTCGTGGAGGCGATGACGATGAATTTTTCTTGCGCGAACACCGCTTGCGTCGTTATCAGTGAGACTAGAAATGGAAGAATCCATTTGATCACCATAGCAATTCTCCCCGGATGAATGCCGCCGCTTCCGCCGATTGCGGTTGCTGAAAGAACGTGTCCGCCGGCGTGTCCTCCACCAGACGGCCATGGTTAAGAAAAAGAATGCGGTCTGCTTGCCGCTTTGCCTGGCCAAGGTCATGTGTGTTCATCACGATGGTGGTGCCGGCGCGATGCATGGCGTTCACCACTTCTTCGATCGCTTTGGTGGCAGCCGGATCGAGACTGGCGGTGGGCTCATCGAGGAACAACACTTCCGGCTGCAGCGCCCAAGCGCGCGCCAGCGCAATTCTTTGTTGTTCGCCGCCTGAACAAAGTCGCGCAGGACGCTGAGCCAGCCGCATCAGGCCGGCACGGTCGAGCGCCGAATCCGTCGCGGCGCGCACATCCCGAATGCCAGTGATGTGCAATGCAAATTCGACGTTCTCACGCACCGTGCGGCGCAACATCACCGGCCGCTGGAAAACCATCGCCTGCGCACGCCGCACCGCCAGCGCGTCCGGATTTGACCAATTGACTGTGCCGGATGCAGGCACGAGCAGTCCGTGAAGCAGGCGCATCAACACACTCTTACCGGCACCATTGGGCCCCAGCACAATGTTGCGCGATCCACGCACAATGTTGAACGAGACGTTATCCAGCACCGCAACATCGCCGGCGCGAAAGCCCAGCCCCGCAACAGACAGCGGAAGAATTTTCGGGTCAGCCATGTTTTCTCATCGCCGTCGACTTGACCAACTGGGCCGCCAGATTGATGGCGATCACCATCGTGATCAACACCACACCGAGCGCCAGCGCCAGCGGCAAATCGCCCTTGCTGGTTTCCAGTGCAATGGCGGTTGTCATCACACGCGTAACGCCATCGATGTTGCCCCCGACAATCATCACAGCGCCTACCTCGGCGATCGCGCGGCCGAAGCCCGCCAGCACCGCGGTGATGAGCGTGAAGCGCATGTCCCACAGCAAGGCACGCATGCATTGTGTGCGGCTGGCATTGAGCGAGACCAGTTGCTCGCGATACTCGCCCCAGGCGTCTTCGATCACCTGCCGCACCAACGCCGCGATGATCGGAAAAATCAGCAATGCCTGCGCGATCATCATCGCCGTCGGCGTGAACAGCATGCCGAGCGCACCAAGCGGCCCTGCACGTGACAGCAGTAAATAGACCAGCAGCCCGACCACCACCGGTGGCAAGC
>JAJAYN010000580.1 GCA_026786225.1 Burkholderiales bacterium
AATCCGGGTGTTGTCGTCTGACATTGCCAGCACGCGATCCGCCGCGGCGATAACACCTTCGGGACTGCCACCGCTGGAAACGTCGATGAATGGATACCAGCCATTAAAAAAAACATCACCCATATGAATCACATTGCTCTTCTTGAACTGAACAACGGTATCGCCGTCCGTATGTGCCTTGGGCACGTGAAAGCCAACCACCTCGTCGCCATTGATATGGAAGGTCACGTCAGTCGAAAACGTCACGACAGGCAGTGCGACCTTTGGCGATGGCGGCACTTTCGACTTAAAGAGCGCGATGAACTGCTCCGTCGACATGCGCTTCCTGACATTGTCGTGCGCCACGATCAGCGCACCGCCTTTACCCATGTTTTCGTTACCGCCGGTGTGGTCGCCATGCCAATGGGTGTTAAGCACAAACTTGATCGGCTTATCCGACAACTGCTTGAGCGCGGCGAGGATCTTCGGACTCAGCGGCGCGTATTGATCGTCGATGATGAACAGCGCATCCTCGCCGACCGATACGCCGATATTGCCACCGGCACCGAACAGGACGTAGGTGGTGGGCGAAAGTTTCTCGGTCTTGATTTCAACTTTATCGAAATTCTGCTGCGCCTGTGCGCTACCCACGAGCAATGCGCAGGTAACAAATACTGGCGAAAACAGTGCCGCAAACAGGGTGTGTTGGTGTCGCGTATCTTTCTCCGTCGTTGTTGGTTTTGGTGGCTGCGTTGCAATCATCCGGTCCGCTGCAGACGACAAGCGGCGAACCACAAGGCGACAATTTATCCTGAAATCATTAGCGCACGAAAAACGCGACTAATTCATGCGTCTCGCGAAGCGGTTCGCGCCCCTCGCTGGTGGTCTTGCTGCGCGCGTAACGCACGGCCAACTTTGCCTGCGACGTGTACCAGTAGACCCAGCGCGCAATAGCGCGCGGACAGTCGAGTTTGATCTGTTCACCGTTACAGTGTAGAAACGAACTTCAAAATTACGATGCTCCTGACGTAAGCCGATCTTCAAGTACGCGCGAATTCACGCTGGACAACTTACCCCCAACTTCAAACCGCAGATGACCACGCTCTCCACCGAAAACAATGGCCCGCTAGCGGGTATCAAAATCCTCGATCTCACCAGTGTCGTGATGGGGCCGTTTGCCACACAAATACTCGGCGACATGGGCGCCGAAATCATCAAGGTAGAGCCCCCCGCCGGCGATAATATGCGCTGGGTGGGACCGATGAAGAATCCGGGCATGGGTCACATCCATATGCACCTGAACCGCAACAAGCGGTCGCTCGTACTGGACCTCAAAAAACCGGAAGGTCTCGCCGCCATCAAACTGCTGATCGCGAATGCCGACGCGCTGATTTACAACGTAAGACCGCAGGCGATGTCACGACTTGGCCTTGGCTACGAAGCGGTGAAAGCGATCAACCCGAAGCTGGTCTACGTCGGCGCGTACGGGTTTTCCGAACGTGGCACGTATGCCGGTAAACCTGCCTACGATGATCTGATTCAAGGGGCTGCCGGGGTACCGTTTCTCACGCTGGCGCAAGGCAGCGATGTGCCGCGCTATGCGCCCGTAACGCTTGGCGACCGTAGCGTTGGCTTGCAGACGGTGATCGCCACGATTGGCGCGTTGTTTCATGCGCAACGCACCGGCCAGGGCCAAGCCGTCGGCGTGACCATGTTTGAAAGCCTCTCGCAATTCGTACTCGGCGACCATATGGGCGGCAAGACCTTTGAACCACCGCTCGGTGACGCCGGTTATGCACGCCTGATCGCCCCACACAGACGGCCGTACGGGACGCGCGATGGATATCTGTGTGTACTCATTTACAACGACAAACACTGGCGCAATTTTTTCGACGCGATTGGGCGGGAAGATTTAAAAACGGATCCACGCTTCTGCGATCACACCTCGCGTGCGGCCAACATCGGCGATGTGTACCAGTTCGTCGCCGACATCATGCAAACCCGCACCACGGCCGAATGGCAGGTGTTGCTGGAAAAGGCGGACATCCCCAACACGCCGATGCACACCATGGATTCCTTGATCGATGATCCGCATTTGAATGCGTCAGGATTTTTCCCGATGTACGAACATCCCAGCGAAGGCACCGTACGCACCACCGCGCCGGTTGGGGAATGGAGTGAGACACCATTGTCGATTCGCAGACTGGCACCGCAATTGGGGCAACACAGCCGTGAAGTATTGCTTGAAGCCGGGTTGTCAGAAGAAGCAATCGATGCAATGGTGGCCTCAGGCGCGACTGGCGCAAATGCGTAAATCGGACAGCGCGCTGCGAATTCCAAAAAACTCTAGCACTGGCGCGCCTTTCGAACGCATTTCACGCCAGAAACCGCATGGATAGGCGCTCTACGTTTTTGGAGTGCCACACTGGTGCGCTTTCTGCACCGTCCCAGGCAGTCCCGCGAACGACAAGGACGCGATTCAGTCTCTATAATTCGCAACTTCGCCCACACACCGGTGGAGCCCTGCCGCCGCCACGCGACGAACACTAGAAAGTAGTCATGCCCTCCCCCGTCCTGACCAAAACGCAATGGCAGTCCTTGCCAAAAGTATTGCTGCATGAACACCTCGACGGCGGCCTGCGCCCGCAAACGCTGCTGGCGCTTTGTCGGCAACACAACGTGCCGATGCCAGCGCATACAGCAGACAATTTGGCTGCGTGGTTGCTCGCCAACTCCCACTCCGGCAGCCTCGAGCGTTACCTCACCGGCTTTGGCTTGACGGTCGCGGCGATGGCATCCGAAGCGGCCTGCGAGCGCGTCGCGTTTGAGGCAGCGGAAGACGCGCGTCTGGATGGCTGCGTGCTGGCTGAGTTCCGTATGGCACCGCTGTTACTGGAAGCGCATGGCTTGTCAGGCGAAGAGGTCATCGAAGCATTGTTGCGCTGCCTGAAGAAAAGCCCCCTGCCATCCGGCTTTATCGTCTGCGCCATGCGCACCGATGCGCCCGACGTCACGGCAAGGAGCGCGCGGCTCGCCGCCCGTTACCGCGACCACGGCGTGATTGGCTTTGATCTGGCCGGTGCCGAACGCGGCTTCCCGCCCACACCGCACCTCGAGGCAATCAACATCGCGCGCGATGCGGGCCTCGGCATCACGCTGCACGCGGGCGAGGCCGACGACGGTTCGCGCGTACTCGAAGCTGCAGCGCTTGGTGCCACCCGCATCGGCCACGGCGTCCACATCATGAATGCACCAGACAACGTACAACAGCGCATCTGGATTGAAGAGGCGCGTCGCCACGCCTTGCACTTCGAAGTCTGTCCCACCAGCAACGTGCATACCGGCATCGCGCCATCCGTCTCGGCGCATCCCTTGCGCAGCATGCTTGAGGCCGGGCTATCTGTTTCGGTATCCACGGATAATCGGTTGATGTCGGGCGTCACGCTCTCCGACGAGCTTGGCGCGGTGCACGAGCAAAACGGTATTTCTCTGGACGCCATCCGACAAATGATGCGAGAGGCGGCGCGTGTAAGTTTTCTCCCGGAAACGACACGGCAAGCCGCGATTCAGGCGTTGGAAGCGTGGAAATTGCCGTGGAAACAGGTCGGCACCCAGTAGGGCAGTCGAATGATCGCCATCGGACCCGCAGCCAGATTGCTGCCATCAAATACAGTGCCAAATGTCTGCTGGCGTTTTAGATCAAATCCGACACCGATCAGATAGCCTTCACCTTCGCGCTGGCTACCGCGCTTGGGAACAAATACGTGTTCTTCGACAAGGGCCGACGCGCCAAACGAGAATCGATCAGTCTTGCCGGTATCAACATCGAGGCGCATCACACTATTCAGACTGTTGTCTTTTTGGTTCTCCGCAAAGGGATAAAAAATGCTGCGATTCCGCTTTGCGACCACGCGAGGATCGACTCGGGGAAACTCAACATTTTCATTGCGGTGAGTGAGTTCTGCACGACCACGATTGAGGTCGATGCGCAGGAAGGCAGGATGGGATTGGGCAGACGGCGTGCGCTCACCGCGCATCCCTTTACGCATCCACTCATCGAAGACAGACAGGTTTTGACTACGTACGTAATCCACGCGGATGATGTTATTTTCTTCCCACGCATTGCCGAAATGGAAAACCATGTGCGCGGGAAGTTCCAGTATGCGGCGCCTCGAAAAATCAGCCTTTTCAACGACGAGCACTTTGGTTGATGTGTTGGCATCCCAGGTCATTGCCTGGCCGATGCCCTTGCCGTCACGCAGGGCTTTGATATCTATGCCAATGGGCGGCATCACGAATACGATGTGTTTTTGCGAGACCGCAAAGTCGTGCACCATGCCACCGGACGGGGCGTCGAATACGGCGTGCCGCAGCAACGTACCGCTGGCGCTGATGTGGTAAAGCACCATCTTGCCGAGGAACGTACCGAAGTTCCAGAAAGTGCCATCCGCCTCTATCTTCGGGTGCGCTGAAAATGGCATCGACTTAAGTTCTGGTGCCCAGGTCACCAGTCCGCGCGTTTCAAGTGTTTCAGGGTCGAGCGCCGTTGCCGAGCCACCTTCCCACATTGCCAGCAATCGGTCCCCCAGGCGGACCACGCTGGTGTTGGCGGTATTCACGTCGTCATTGGACCGCACCGGCATTTTCGCCGTGATGGCGGTGCCAAAAGCGGGAACGAGAAATACATTTGCCTGCTGCTCGGCAATGAATTTTCTGGTCTGCACAAACCGTGCCTGATGGGCAACACCCTGGTCGGTGAATTTCCATGCATTCACGTAGCCATCCCCGTCGAACCAGTGTTCGTAGCGCATGCCGCCGCGCTCGAACAGGCCTGGTCCATTGCGATAGAAAGTGCCGCGCAAATCATCCGGTATCCGGCCCTCAATTTGCGCGCGTTCGCACGAAACATCCTGGCCGTGAAAACCCCGCAATGGCGTGAGCGTGGGATCAAATTCAAGCTTGTCGGCCGAAATGCCCTGTGCGTGCACGGCGGCGGACTGCAGGGCACCCAGTGGCAGTGCCGAGGCAGCGAACGCCGCGCCGGTTGATTTAAAGAAAGCGCGGCGATCCATGATCGTTCCCTATTTAAGATTGATCACGTGAGTGGTTTTTTCTTTGCCGACCACAAATTTGGCTTGGGCAAACGATGGCGGTCCAAATGCGCCCGATGCATCGTTTGAGAACGCGTACGGCTCAATGGGGATACCGATGCCGTTCGCGTCCAGCTTGCCATTGTTGTTTTCATCGACGTACATCGAGATGGCATATTCACCCTCGGGCACATCGTCAAACGTCACCGAGACGCCGCCCTTTTTCGCCGGGATCACGCGGCCATCCGTTGCCTTTCCCATCCATTTATCATCTTTTTTGTAGAGGGCCAACATGACGGTGCCTTTATCCAGTACGTCACCCTTGATATCGACGGTGAGACTGCCGGCATTGGCCGATTGCATTGCGCCGGCGAGAAGGCCAACGGCGAGTAGCGGTGTGGCAGTCAGATTGATCAAGCGGGAAATTCGCTTTGCAGCTGCGTTCATGTAAGTTCCTTGAGATGCGGTTGAAGAGACCGCATCTTGCCGGCGCGTCCAATTCTACAAGTGCGATTTGCGACGAATGACCGCCGGAAGGCGTGGACGGCATGAAAACCGCGCGAACGGTGGCCGCGCCAATTACGCCTTGTTACCGCCTACCAATTGCATTTTTATGAACCAAAAGGTTTCAGGCTCGAACGGATTTCCATAGACTGTGAGCACAAAGGATTTGAGACGCCGTTTTAAGTGCTCTGCTAAGTCAACCGTCGCACATTCATTGACCAATGTGCCTGGCCAGAAACGCTTCCAGTTTTTCGTAGAACGCGATACGATTCTTTTCCACATGGAATCCGTGACCTTCTTTTGGCACCATCATCCATTCATGCACTTTGCCGGCCTTGTTGAGTGCGGCATGCATGGCCTCAGCTTGCTCAGGTGGCGCGATTTCGTCCTTCTCGCCGTGCGCGAGGAACACCGGTACGTTGATCTTTTCAGCGAGCCGCGCAGGTGAAATGCTTTCAAGGTCGGCCCGGTTTTCACCCAGCGCGCGTTTGAAGAAGTTGTACACATTCTTGTGGCGACGGGTGCTGTCCTCGGTGAAAATCATCGGCAGGTCGTATACGCCGGCGAATCCGACCGCGCACTTGAACAGTCCCGGCGCACGGATCACCGACATCATGGCGGCGTAGCCGCCGAAACTTGCGCCAAAAATACAGATGCGGTCGGCATCGGCGGTACCTTCGGCAATCGCCCAGCGTACGCCATCGATCAGGTCTTCCTGTATGCCGGTACCGTACTGACCAAAGCCTGTGTCACGAAAGTCCGGCCCACGTCCACTGGAGCCGCGATAATTCACCTGCAATACCGCATAGCCACGGCTTGCCAGAAACTGCGCGTCTGCATCGAAAAACCATGTGTCACTAATACCGATAGGGCCGCCGTGTGGCAGCAATACCAGCGGCAGCTTTTTCTCGCTGCGCCCCGGTGGCAGAGTGAGGTATCCACGCAGCACGGTGCCGGTGCGCGCCTTGAATTCGATCGGCCGCCTCTCTGCCATGCGATCAGGATCAATGCGCGGGCTGACCGCAAACAGATGTTCGGCTTTGCCGGTATTGCGGTCCATCAAATAGATATCGCCGGGATTGCGGTCGCTGGCGACGCTGAAAAGCAGTTTTGTCGCATCGTCAGAGAAGGTACCAAAACGCACGTACTGGCCGGGAAATTTGCTCGATAGCAGCTTGTGCAATTTGGTCTCGGCGTTATCGTCATCGAAGTATTGCAGCTTCGGGATACCGATCCTTGTGCCCACCGCAAACGGCACGCTCGGCCGCGGCCCAAACTGGAACATCGCAATATCCCCGGCCGGGTCACTGGCAAGCGTCTTGCGTTCGCCGCTGGTCATCGATTCACGCACCAGCGCGCGCGGCTCGCCGACCCTGCTTAAGGTCGCGAATACGTGCTTGTTATCTGCGCTAAAAGCAAAGGGGCTAAACAGTTCTTTCTCGGTCTTTCGCACCACATCGGTCCATTCGTCCTTCTGATTGTCGTAGCGCTTGAGGATGTAGCGGTTTTCTTCGTCGGTGCCAAACGCAAACCGCGCCTGGTTGTCGTTCTGCATCAGGAAATCGAAACGCGGCATCGCCACTTCGGCGACCAGCTTTCGCGCTGCCGTCGTGGCATTCATCTCATAGAGAAAGGTGCGATTGGTGGTTTCACTCCACTTGACTTCGCGCATGTAAAAAGTGCCGTTGCGTTTGTCAGGTAGGCGTTCAACATAGCCAAAGCCATAATCGTCCCGGCCCGAGGATCCTTTGCTTGACCGCAGGAACATTTCATAGCCGTAAAGATATTCCTGCTTGCTGCCATCGACATTGGTGGCAAGCAGTTCACCCGTCTGCGTGGGCACCTCCCGCCAGCCGAGATCCCTCGCCATCTCCACCACCAGCCTTTCGTTGCTGACCCAATGGAAATCTGCGGGCAGCTGGTTAATGGGCATGCCGATGCTGGTAAGGGGTTTGAGTGTGGCGAGGTCGTAGATCGTCATGAGATGCAGATCACGATCATCCTTTTTGATCGTCACATGCATCGCAATGTGCTTGCCGTCGGGTGAAAGCCGCGCGGTACCGAATTCCGAGCTGCGAACAAAATCGGCGATGGCGACGGGCTTGATATCGGCTGCGCATATTGCGCCTGATAGCAGCAGCGCTGCAATTGTGGCGACGAACCGGATACGACGGCACATGTTGCATCTCCCTGATTGTTTTTGGTTGCAGCATTGTGGTGGCACTGGCACGCAGTGGCAAGAGTATCTTGAGCGTTTTTCAAAAGCGCGGCATCACTTTGCGCCATCATTGCCAGTCAGCGCTAGAATCACGTCCTGTCCCCTATCCTTACTGCATCGCCTTCTGCCAATCACGCCACAGGATGAGAAAACGAATGACCATTCCAAAGCCGTCGCGGCTACTCTGCATTTTCTCCGCCATTATTTTCAGCATCACGACAATTGTCACCATCGCCGCGCCGGCCAGCAATATCGCTATTCCGGAGCCCACCAAAGCGCGTTATTCCGGTACGTTAAAACTCCATGTCGATGTCACCGATATCGAACGTAAAATTCATCGGGCACGGCTTTCGATTCCGGTGACGGCAGGCGCGCTCACCCTGCTGTTCCCGCAATGGTTGCCGGGTAATCATGCGCCCAACGGCAATATCGCGGGCCTGAGTGGCCTGACGATCACCGCCGGCGGCAATTCGCTCGCGTGGACGCGTGACACTGTCAATGTTTTCGCCTTTCACGTCACCGTTCCTGCCGGCGTGACAACGATTGAAGCCGAATATCAATACCTCACCGCTGTTTCACGTGCACAGGGTCGGGTGCTCGTCACACCGGATATCGTCAACCTGCAATGGAATTCCGTTTTGCTTTATCCGGCCGGCTATCGGGACGACGGCATCACGGTGGAAGCCAGCATGACGTATCCCGAGGGCTGGGAATATGCGACCGCACTGGATGCGAAAAAAGTTGCCGTCGGCAACCCTGCAAACAAGGTCGAATTCGCTGCGGTCAGCCTGAGCGATCTGATCGATTCGCCGGTCTATGCGGGCCGCTTCGTCAAACGATTTGAGTTGGACCCCGCCAGCAAGATACCGGTGCGGTTCAACGTCTTCGCCGACAACGCCGAGAGCCTCGAAAGTACCCCGGAGCAAATTGAAGCGCATCGCAATATGGTGAAACAGACCTATAAAGTCTTTGGCCCCGGTCCCTACAGCCGCTATGAATTCCTGATTGCTGCCAGTGAGACTTTTGGCGGTACGGGTGGGCTGGAACATCGACAATCCACCGAGATCGGGGTAGGCGCGGGTTATTTCACCAAGTACAAGGATTTTGCGCCCTCGCGCGGCGTGGTGCCACACGAATTAGTGCACGCATGGGATGGCAAATTTAGTCGTCCGGCAGATTTGAATACACGCAATTTCAACGAGCCGATGCAGAATTCCCTGCTTTGGGTCTACGAAGGCCAGACCACTTACTGGACCGATATCATCGCGGCACGCTCCGGCCTGTATTCGCCCCTTGAAGCGCGGGAAGCACTGGCGAGAACGTTTGCTTCAATGGAGCGTCGCGCGGGCCGTACCTGGCGCAATTTGCAGGACACCACCAACGATCCGATCATGTCTGCGCGTGACCGCGAGAAGTCCTGGCCGAGTTGGCAGCGCGGCAGCGATTATTATCCTGAAGCGCTGTTGATCTGGCTTGACGCCGACATCAGGATTCGTGAACTCACGCAGGAGAAACGTTCGCTCGATGATTTCGCACGCACTTTTTTCGCTGTGCCCGCCGACAGTTTCGCGACACAATCCTATACGTTTGACGATGTCGTCAATACACTCAATGCGGTCGCACCTTACGATTGGAAATCCTTCATGCGCACGAGGCTGGATGGCCTGCGCGACAATAATCCGCTAGATACACTGGGGCGAAGCGGATGGAAGATTGTCTTTACGGACAAGCCCAATGTCTTTAGCGAGGCTGCCAACAAGAACCGCGGCAACAGCGATTTCGTCCATTCGCTTGGGTTGGTCGTAGACAAGAAGGACGTCATCAGCGATGTCGAATGGGGCAGCCCCGCGTTCGACGGCCGCATCACCATTGGCGCGACATTGATCGCAGTCAATGGTCGGGCCTACAAAGCCGACTTGCTCAACAACGCCATTGCTGCGGCCAACGTATCGAAGAAACCCATCGAGCTGTTGATCAAGACCGATGACACTTATCGCACGGCATCGGTCAACTACGTTGGCGGCATTCGTCATCCGCATCTGGAACGAATCGAGGGCACCAAGGATCGGCTGGGGACGATATTTACGCCACTGTGAGGCGCAGGAGCAGACGCTGTCGACAGCGCCATATTTCGCCATACTAGTTAAGATAGCCGATCAAGATGATGAGATAACCAAAATGGTTTACACGTTTCCACACCTGCGTCGGTTGTTGTCCGCGTTATCGCTCATTTTCACGTTGGCGTTCGCAGGCCTTTCACATGCGCAAAATTATTCCGACATCTGGTGGAACCCGGCCGAATCCGGCTGGGGATTGACCATCGCCGACCACGGACCGGTTGTATTCGTCGTCTGGTATACCTATGACGCGGACAACCAGCCGACCTGGTTCTCACTCACGGGTACGTTTACCAATAACCGCAAGAATTTTTCCGGGGATCTTTTCCGTACCACCGGCCCGGCCTACACCCAGCCGTTCAGGTCGGATTTGGTGACGTTCGCAACAGTCGGCACCGCCAGTTTTGATTTTGCGCCCGTCGGTCAACCGGCCGGCAAGGCGACGTTTACCTACACGATCGGCGCGATCAGCCAGACCAAAGTGATTGAACGCCAGCCGTTTGGCAATGCGCCGCCGAACTGGGGCTATGACTATAGCGATCTCTGGTGGAATCCGGTGGAGTCCGGCTGGGGATTAACGCTAGCGCAGCACGGCAACAACGTCTTTGGCGTCTGGTTTACCTATGGCCTCGATGGAAAACCACTCTGGTTGCACATTCCCGACGTCACGTTTACGGCACCCGGCAACTTCAACGGCGGCCTCTACACGGTGACCGGTCCCTACTATGGCAATCCCAGGTTTGATCCCGCCCAGGTCGTTGTCACACCCGCCGGATCGGCAACGGTTTCGATAAGCGGAGCCACGGGAATATTTACGCCGACATTCAAGGGATTTACCCAGGTCAAGGCAATCACGCCGCAGCCATTTGGCAATGCGCCTAAAGCCTTTGCGATCGCGGTCCAGAACGGTGCCAGCGCGGTTTCACAGACGGTCGATGCATCACTCGACGTCTTTGCGGCGGTCGATCCACCGGGACAGGTGTTTGACCAGTGGGTCGGTGATATCGCCACGTTGCAACAGCCCCGCGAACGCCGCTCGGGGGTGCTTTCATTGTTGGCACCCGCGCAAGTGACGGCGACGTTCAAGTCCTCGGCGGCATGGTCGACGCAAAGCGTAGTACTCAACGGGTCCGGTGCAAACGCGGTGAATGCCTATTGGTTTTTCCCCAAAGCAAATCCGCCGGGTGTCATCTTCAGGTTTCACGGTGCGGGTGGAAGCGGCGAAGCACAATTCAGCAAGACGGAAGAACTGAAGTTCGCGCGCGATGCCGTGGCCGACGGATTTGCTGTTGTCTCACTGGACAGCCAGGATCGCGTCAACAAACAGTGGGACGGCATGACCAATCCTGGCAATCCCGCGGCCAACGTAGACGTACGAAATATTCAGCAACTCATTTCAACGTTCATTGCCCAAGGGTTAATGTCTTCGAATACGCCGATATTTGCATCCGGAATGTCCGATGGTGCAACGGCGGCCATGCGATTTGCCTTCTTGCTCAACTGGAAGGCCAGCCATCAGGCCTGTGTGCCGGGCAATACGCTCATCGCGCAATCGACACGCATACCCGGCATCTGGACCATGGCGCAAAACGATACTGTCGCGGATCCGCAGCGCAATACCAGCGCATTGGCGGACTACAATTTGCTTGTCGCGCGCGGTGTGCCGGCAGACTTCATGATGGCCGCACCGAGCGCCGTCTATCCGACCCGATTTGCAC
>JAJAYN010000581.1 GCA_026786225.1 Burkholderiales bacterium
ATTGCGCTCATGCAGCGCGCCAAGGACATGACCCTCGAAGTCCACAAAGCAGCCGCGAGCATTCTGATTGAGGGCATCACCACTACCGAGGTCAGCGCTTTCATCAGTGAGGCGCATCGAAAGGTCGGCGCGACGGGCTCTTATTTTTGTATCGTGCTATTTGGTCCGGCAACGGCGTTTCCGCACGGCGTCAAGAACCCGCAGACACTCAAGCGCGGCGATATGGTGCTAATCGATACCGGCTGCCAGATTGAGGGCTACATTTCCGACATCACCCGCACCTATGTTTTTGGCGAGCCCAACGCGCTCCAGCGCCAGGTGTGGGATGCCGAGAAAACCGCGCAGGCGGCAGCATTCGCGACCGCGCAACTGGGGGTGGCGTGCAAGGAAGTCGATCTCGCCGCGAGACGCTCGCTTGTCGCCAGCGGTTTTGGCCCCGATTACAACCTGCCGGGCCTGCCGCATCGCACCGGTCACGGTATCGGCATGGACATTCACGAGTGGCCTTATCTGGTCGGCAGTGACGACACACCGCTTGCAGAAGGCATGTGCTTCAACAACGAACCGATGATCTGCGTGCCGGGCGAGTTCGGCATACGCTTGGAAGACCATTTCTACATGACCGCCAGCGGCCCGAAATGGTTTACGATGCCGTCGCATTCAGTGGACGATCCATTCGGCTTGGCGCGGGCGGGATAGCGCGGCCAGATGTATCACGGCGAGCGATTCAATGGTTATTCCCATCTAGGCGGTACGCTGCTGGCGATCGCCGCTGCCACGGCACTCATCGTGTACGGCGCGACCAAGGGCGACGCCTGGAAGATCGTCAGCTTCTCCATCTATGGTGCCACGCTGATCGCGCTGTTTGGTTTTTCAACGCTGTATCACAGCACCCGTGGCACCACCAAGCGCGTGTTCAGAAAATTCGATCACAGCGCCATCTACCTGTTGATCGCCGGGACCTACACGCCATTCACGCTGGTGACCTTGCGCGGGCCATGGGGCTGGTCGCTGTTCGGCGTGGTTTGGGGCCTCGCCGTGATCGGTATCGTTCAGGAACTGACTGTCGCCAAGGGTGCCAGGTGGATTTCATTGGCGATCTATATCGTCATGGGCTGGAGCGCGGTGATTGGGGTGGTGCCGATGATCGATGCGCTCGGCTGGCAAGGGTTCACATGGGTCGCAGTAGGTGGCGTGGTTTACACGGCAGGGACCGTGTTCTACATATTTGACGAGAAGTACAGGCACTGGCACGGCATCTGGCACTTGTTTGTGCTGGCGGGCGCGGCCATTCATTACGCGGCGATTTTTATCTATGTCGCTTGAATGTCAACGCGAATTTGCATGACCTATCTTGTCCCCGACTTGCTCGCGCCCGATTTGAACCTGGTGTTTTGCGGCACCGCGCCATCTAGAGCATCTGCCGCCGCCAAGGCCTACTACGCCAAACCGGGCAACAAGTTCTGGCCGACGTTACATACGGTGGGCATCACGCCGTCGCGATTTGCGCCGAAGGATTACCCGGCATTGCTATCGTTAGGTATTGGCCTCACCGATCTCTGTAAAGTGCATTCCGGGGTAGATGCCGAGTTGCCCGAGAACGCATTTGATATCGCAGCGTTTGAGCGCAAGCTGAAAAAGTACCGTCCGAAGATCGTCGCGTTCACCAGCAAGAACGCGGCACAAAATTATTTTGGTCACGCTGTTGGTTACGGTTGGTGCGATGTAAGAGAGTCGGCTGCGACTAGCACCTCGACATTCTTCGTTTTGCCGTCGCCATCAGGGCTAGCGACCAGATTTTTCGATGTAGAAATCTGGCGCGAACTATCGCAGGCAGTGACACCATGAATGATGGCCTGCACACAGAAAAGAAACAAATGCGCGAGGCAATCCTCGCGTTGCGGGACGCCATGCCAGCAGCCTCGCGTAGTGCCGCGTCGCGATTGATCATCGAGAAAATCTGTGGGTTGCCGGCATATCAACACGCTCGGACGGTACTTGCCTACAGTGGATTCGGCAGCGAGATAGATACCTCGGCGCTGATTGAGCGGATCATCGCCGACGGTAAAATAGCAGTATTGCCTCGCGTGGACCGCGCCGCGCAGTCGCTGATTTTGCATTCCGTGAAGAGCCTGGCGGAATTGGTACCCAGCAAATGGGGCATCCGCGAGCCGTTTGCAGAGGCGCCGGTAATATGCGCCAGCGGAATTGAATTTATACTCATGCCCGGCGTCGCGTTTGACCGCATCGGCAATCGTCTTGGCTACGGACGTGGCTATTACGATAGATTGCTACTGGGTGCAGATCCAGCATTGGCGCGGGTTGCAGCGGCTTTCTCGTGCCAGATAGTAGCAAGAGTGCCGATTGCGCCACACGATCAAAAAATTGACACTGTGATCACTGAAAACGAAAGCATCAATATTCACCATGAGCGCTAAACGCATTGACGGCAAGTTAATTTCGGACTTCTTTCGCGCGGAATTCAAATTGCGTGTGGCTCGACTCATCGAACGCGGCACGCGGCCAGGACTGGCCGTGGTGATCGTCGGCAGCGATGCCGCCTCGCAGGTGTATGTGCGTAACAAGGCGCGAGCCTGTGAATCCATCGGCATCTATTCGGAAGTGCATGCACTCTCTGCCGACGTGTCGCAGGACGAACTGACGGCGTTTGTCGAGTCACTCAACCAAAACCCGGCCATTCACGGCATTCTGGTGCAGCTGCCGCTGCCAAAGCGCATCGATGATCGGGCGGTGATTGAAGCCATCTCGCCAGACAAAGACGTCGATGGCTTTCACTACGCCAATATGGGTGCGCTAGTTATCGACGAGAGCCGCTTTCCGCCCTGCACGCCCTACGGCGTGATGAAAATGCTGGAATATGAAGGCATTGCGGTGGAAGGCCAGCACGTGGTGATCGTCGGGCGATCCAATATTGTCGGCAAACCACAGGCGATGTTGATGCTGAAAGCAGGCGGCACGGTGACGGTGTGTCATTCCAAAACGCGTGACCTAGCGCGGTTTACGCGGGACGCCGATATTCTGGTCGCGGCAGTTGGCAAGGCCGGGATGATTACCGGCGACATGATCAAGCCTGGCGCAGTGGTGATCGATGTCGGGATCAATCGGCTGCCGGATGGAAAGCTGGTCGGGGACGTGGACTTTGAGTCGGCCTCGGCCGTCGCGTCTGCGATCACGCCGGTGCCTGGTGGCGTGGGGCCGATGACGATCACGATGCTGCTTGGCAATACACTGCGCGCAGCCGAATTCTGCGCGGTGCCCGGCGGCCGAATGAACGAGACCATGATTGCATGACGCAATTCGGCGCGTGGTTCGTTTCGCGCCACAGGTCCGTGCGAACTAAATGATAATAGGGCATACGCAATCGCATCGAGTTGCGCCGGAGGATTGATGTCATGACGCCACCCACAGCCGCTTCTCCGTATGACCATGGTCTGGAGAAGAACCCAGCCAACTACACAGCGTTGTCCCCGCTGTCGTTCTTGCCTAAGACGGCTGCGATCTACCCGCACCGGTTGGCGGTGATTCACGGCGATCGTCGGCTTACCTGGGCGGAGGTTTATGCACGGGCGCGACGATTGGCCAGCGCGCTGCAGCAGCATGGCGTAGGCAAAGGTCACACGGTGACCGCAATGCTGGCCAATACGCCGGAAATGGTGGAAATGCATTTTGGCCCGGCGATGTTGGGCGCGGTGCTCAACACCCTCAATACCCGGCTCGACGCCGAGGCGATTGCCTTCATGCTCGACCACGCCGAAGCGAAAGTGCTGATCACAGACCGCGAATTTGCCCCCACGGTCGAGCGAGCCTTGCAACTGTGCAAATCGAAGCCGCTGGTGATCGACGTGGTCGATGCCGTATTTACCGGTGAAGGCAAGACGCTGGGAGACACGGACTACGAAACATTTATAGCGAAGGGCGATCCGCAATTTGAATGGTCGCTGCCTGCCGACGAGTGGGAAGCCATCTCGCTCAACTACACCTCGGGTACCACTGGCAACCCCAAGGGCGTGGTCTATCACCATCGTGGCGCACACCTGAATGCGGTGGCCAATATCCTCGAATGGTCGATGCCACGACACAGCGTATATCTCTGGACGCTGCCGATGTTCCATTGCAACGGCTGGTG
>JAJAYN010000582.1 GCA_026786225.1 Burkholderiales bacterium
CAATGAGTATGCCGCACAGAAGGCCGTAAAGGAGTACGTGTTTGCCCATGGGCAATTCTACTAGTGTGCTGTTCGGGTGGGGAATGGCAACTTTAAGTGGTTGACCGTAATGGATGAGCGAGTGATGGCGACATAGATTTTTTGTCGGCGCGACGCCGTAAAAAAATAGTCTCGGGCGTCCCTGATCGGCTACGCGCCGACAAGACGGGAGAGTTGCCTCAGGTATCGGTGAGACCGGCAAATCGGGCATGCAGTGGGGAACTTCTAAAAACCCCCGTTGCTACCGGGGTATCTAAGCACCGATGAGCTGGCCATAAAAAGGCTCAGCGTGTTCGCAGTTGCTGCAGAAATCAAATGAATCTCCGGCAGCGTGCGTTCGGAAAGCGAGCGCAATTCGCCCAGCGTACGCATGAGCAATATTGCGGTCGCCCGGGTCAGGCCGACATTGCCAGGCCTGATCGCGAAAAAGGATTAAATGGCGATATCGACAAGACGCCGGTGCTCATCCGAAAAACCTTTCTGGCGGTCGTGCAAGGTTTGCGCCTGCCCATTGATGAGAATCTGGCGGGCGCTGCCAAATGCCGTGACCGCTTCGGCGATGGCGTTGTCGAGACAGCGGTTGAGCGTGCGGAATTCATCCACGGTAATCTTTACTTTGCGCTCAAACGCCAGGTTTGTGACTGCCTGACAAACATCTCCGTAGTCGTGAACAACCTGATCGATGCTGTAACCAAGCCGCAGCAGTTCCGCCCCATGCAGCGCGGCAGCACCACCGATTTCTGTAGGCGTGGGCGTGGGTTTGGCTACTTCAACGGGACGTTCGCTTGTTAATTGCTCGCGGCGCAGGATTTCGGCGATCTGTTTCGGCAACATCGGTGCGCCGTGATTCACAGCGGTGGGAACCTCGGAGGGCGCAAATCGTTCCGTCACTTTTGCGCGGCAGAGATCGACCAACTCCTTGCGGTTCATCGTTATGAATTCGTGGAGCATGTGTGTACTCAAATCTACTGGTGGGCTGTGTTCCGAACATACGCTACAGTCAATGGTTTATATGTACGTTACTGAGCTTAAGTTCAAAAGCTACATTGCGAACCCATACCGGACTTTGCTGCGTTTAGCGACATACATCGCCGCATCCGCACTGTTGATCAAGGCTTCGGCTGTGGTGCCGTTTTTCGGGAACATCGAAATACCGATACTGGCGCTCACGCAAAGCCGAAGCGAGTTTTCGCCAACGCTGACCTCACAGGGCATCTGAATGGCGTCGAGTATTTTTTCGGCGATTGCACTGACAACTTTCTCGTCCGGCGTTTCCATCAGCAGGTAGAGGAACTCGTCGCCCCCATGACGGCTGACGGTGTCATCGGCCCGCGTGATCTGCTTGAGGCGATCGGCGATGGTTTGCAGGACGCGGTCGCCGGCGTCATGCCCGTGCAGGTCGTTGATTTTCTTGAACTTATCCAGATCCACAAACATCAAGGCCAGATTCCAACCGTGTCGCAACGCCTGCGCCAATGCATGCTCAAGGCGATCGCTAAACAGCGCACGATTGGGCAACCCGGTCAATGGATCGTGGAAGGCGGCGTAGCGGGCTGCTTCTCCTTGCTCTGTGACTGCCGCGAATTGACGATCCAGCATGACCCTGTCCCGCACTTCGCCCTCCAGCGCCCGATTCACGATCGCAAGCTTATCTGCGACTTCCTGCACTTTTCCTTCCACGCCTTCACTCTTTTCGATGGCGTTTTCCACCGCCGGTAGTGGATCCTTTTCCGCGAGTTCTTGTTTCAGTACCTCATTAACCGACGACAGCTCCCTGGCGGCATCCGCCACCAGTGTTTTGGCGTGCTCGTTTTGTGCAAGTGCCTTGGTGAGGGGAACGGAACCTTTGCTGCCCTTTGGTAATTGCGTATTTGAGTTGGTCGTCATATGGTCGGCGTTAAGATTGAATCGCAAAATGAATATGTAAAGCTATGGGAATACCGCTTGGCGTTCAGACCACCACCCGCACGTATGTTCTAATCCGGTCAATGTGGGCACCCTGCGGGAAACATCAATTGAATGGCTCGACCCCAGCATCCGCCAATTCGTCTACTTGGTCTGTACGTTCACGCACACATGCCGTCTCTTCATGAGAGCCCTAGCGGCACCGGCATTCCAAAAGTCGAATAATTTTTACTATGTTCAATACCGAACAGAACTTTGCCAGTGATTGGTAGGAACTTTCCACGATGCTCATTTCCTGCCTTATGCGCATCTTGTGGAACTAGCTCGGTAACAGCCCCTTCTGTTACCGAGTTTTTTTCGTCCTTTCGTGTGGGCAACGCTTGATGTACGCAGGGTCAGACGCCTGGTTGAAATAGTGCGCGTGCTCCGGCGAAGTCGCGCTAAATTCAGTGTGTTTTTAACCTTCAGCAAAAAGCCCCCGGCTAGCCGGGGGCTTTTCGAGACTGCCAGTTGCCCAGCGAGTGCATTATTCCCAGTACGGGGGACGCTCGTAATACTTGTACACGTCGCGATTCCACTTTTCTTCCGCCATCGAAGGCCACTTGTCTTCGTCGAAACCAGGTGCAGCTTCCAGACGCTCCTTGGTGACATCGAGCACATACGCGTTCTTCGGTTGGTCATACTTGAAAGAGCTGAACGGGATTGCGAACAGCTTCTCACCCATGCTCAGAAAACCGCCAAATGAAACAACCGCGTACGCGATCTTGCCGGTATTGGGGTCAATGACGATTTCCTTGATGTCGCCAAGGTCGTCGCCGTTTGGATTCACTACGTCGGTGCCGATAATGCTTGATGCCTTAACGGGTGAATTGGAAAACGCTTGTAGTTGATTCATCGTATTTCTCCTAATGCTTGGTGGATGGAAACAGGAATTCAGATGTGTATGCACGCATTCATCGAACAACATGGTGAGCGCGTGGACAAGATGAATTCCAGCGATCAGATTAGTTCGAATAAAGTGGCGTCACGGTGCGGCAGCGAACATATGAAGGCCATTTTCATTTCTTTTTTCATTGATGGAACCTCTGCACATCTCGCCGCTCTACCGCTCCGCGAATAGCGTTGATGGCTCCGCGTACGGGTGCATTGCGATGCGCGAAAAAGAACCGCAGCATTTCGCTTGTGGCAGCAGGTCCCCTGGCATCGGTGTACGAGCCGCCGACATGGCCACCAGACTACGCGGCAGCCAATATTCGGCAATAGGCCGGCCTTGGTTATCCCGGTGGGTGGAGCGGGTTTAACGTCGGCCCCGCGCGATTAGTGTGACGCCTTCCCCGACCTCTTCAACACCACCGGCTCAACCAACACCGTCTCGCCTGCATTGCCTATCCAGATGTGCCCATCCTGCACCGTGGCGTTGATCTGCATATTGCGGTCGGCCATTTTCGCCATCGCCTGGGTGGCTTCGATCGGTAGTTCAATCACCTCCAGATTGTCGTGCCGCGCCAGCGCCGCCTGATTCTGCGCCCACCAGATGCCGACGCCGCGTCCGCCGTATGTAAGAAGCACGACGCGACGCGCCCGCCCGCAGGCCTTGCGCAATTCGCGTTCGTCCGGCAAGCCCACGTCGATCCAGCATTCGATATTGCCGGTGAGGTCTTTCAACCAGAGTGCCGGTTCGTCATCAGCAGAAAGGCCGCGACCGTAAGTGAGCGCTTCGTCTGCAAACATGGCGAAGGCCAGAAGGCGCACCATCATGCGCTCGCTGGTCTCGGACGGATGGCGTGCCAACGTGAGGGCGTGGTTGCCGTAATAGCCGCGATCCATATCGGAAACAGCCAGGTCCACTTTATGGACCGTGGCCTTTAGTGCCATCGACTATTTCTTTGCAAGTGCTTTAGTCAGCAGATCGGCGGTGACGTCGTTGAGCGATTTCTGCTCTTTGTCGGCGAGCGTATGAATCTGCTTGATCAGGTCGCCATGCAGCTTGACGGCAAACGGCACCAGCCCGGCCTCTTGATCGCGTTTACGCTGTTCACGCTTGTCCGGCAGGTTGGCGGCGTCTTTGCCAAAGCGGTCGGGGATGGAACTCAGCTTCATATTGCCGGAGATCTTGGTGCCCTTGAGCTTTTCGAGGTCGGTTTTTTTCATGGCGTTTCCAATGTCAGGGCTAAAGAGCCATTTTACGCTTCCGGCTCCGCAATTCGTTAGCGAAGCGCTACTATCGTGGCATGGGTAGGTATCTTGCCGCACTTTGAGCAACGCATCGAGCAACACAGCGTCTTTTCGCCCATTGCGTTCAGCATCCGTAGGTTGGGCTGAGTTTCATCAAGCCCAACATCAATGCCGGGCACCTGCCTCGATCAAGGCTGACGCTTGCGCCGCCGATGCGCTTCGGCCTTCTCCGCGAACACGTTCGGGCGCACCTTGGCAACACGCGGCGCGGTCACGACCGGTGCCGCCAGCGCTGATGCAGCGCCACCTTCAACCGGCGCATTGCGAATTTTAGCCACCGTAGTTTTACTGGTGCGCGCCATCCATGGCGCTTCGGGCGAGGTCACGCCGCGCCTTTTGGCGGCAGCGATTGCGTTTTCCTTGCTACGCGCTTTCGGACCTTTCCGGGCGCCGAGCTTGATCGGGATTTTTGCGCCCGCCTCGATCTTCTTTTTCATCACCCATGCCGCCGCCTTTGCGGCATTTATCTTGTCCACACGCTTGGCAAATTTCGCTTTCGCTTTTACAGACTGCGCTTCCAGACTGGCGGCGATGTCAGTGGCGTCTGCGAGGAGCACCCTGATCTGGGCATCGCCAAGCTGTACCAATTGTCCCGGGCGAATCTTGCAGCGCTTGCGCAGTTCCGGTTGGCCGTCGACCGTCACGCTGCCTTGGCTAACGATGGCCCCACCCGCACCACCGCTTTCGGCTAATCCGCAGAGTTTCAGCAATTGATTAAGCTCGATGAATTCGGAGGTGATGTGATATTCGGTGTCTTGCATGATGGTGCTTTCGATTTGAATTTATGTCGCAGTTTACGCGATGCGTTGAAAGAGGCTGGTAGCTTCCCCTTTTCAAAGGGGGATTGAGGGGGATTGTCGGTAGTTGTCGTTTCGCGACGGCTGCCAATCCCACCCGGCCTCCCTTTAAAAACGGAGGAGGCAAGCTTCACATCATGCTAAATGGCGCTTCGCTGGTACAGAATCCTGCTGGCTACTACCAATGCGCATCCAGCACCGCCAGAAACGCTTTTCCATAGCGTTCGAGCTTGTTCACACCCACGCCGCTGATGGTCGCGAATTCTGTCAAATCCCTGGGGCGGCGTTTGAGCATCTCGAGCAAGGTGGCATCGTGAAAGATCACGTACGGCGGCACGTTCTGCTCGCGTGAAAATTTCAGGCGCTCTTCGCGAAGCGCTTCCCATAGCCGTTCGTCTCCGGGCTTCACGTTGCCTTTTGCCGCGCGGCCACCGGCGGCGGTGTCGCGGGTTTTACCAAACGTCGTTTTGCGACCGGGCTTCTTTACGTCTTCGACCCTGAACGTCACGGTCTTTCCGCCCTTGAGCACATCGCGGCTATCGAGCGTGAGCTTGAGCCCGCCAAAGCCTTCCACATCTACTGCCAACAGCCCCGAGGCAGTGAGCTGTCGAAATACCCCACGCCACGCGACTTCAGTCAGGTCGCTGCCGATGCCGAATGTGCTGAGTTGATCGTGCCCAAACTGCTGCACGCGCTCGGTCGTTTTTCCCATCAACACGTCGATCAGATGTACAACGCCGAAGCGCTGACCGGTGCGATACACACATGACAGCGCCTTTTGCGCCGCCGTCGTGCCATCCCATGTCGCAGGTGGTTCAAGACAGTTATCGCAGTTACCGCAGGGCTTGGACAAGGTCTCGCCGAAGTATTGCAACAGCGTCTGGCGACGGCAGCGTGTGGACTCACAGAAACCGAGCAGCGCATCAAGCTTTTGTCGCTCGACACGTTTACGCTCTTCACCGGCCTCGCCGTTATCGACCATCTGTCGCAGCATCACCACATCGGCCATGCCGTAGGTGAGCCAGGCGTTGGCAGGCAGGCCATCGCGGCCCGCACGACCGGTCTCCTGATAGTAGCCTTCCATGCTTTTTGGTAAATCCATATGCGCCACGAAGCGCACATCGGGTTTGTCGATGCCCATGCCGAAGGCGATGGTGGCCACCATGACCACGCCGTCTTCTTTCAGGAATCGCTGCTGATTGGTTGAGCGCACCGATGTTTCCAGCCCCGCATGATAGGGGAGTGCCCGCACGCCATTGGCCACCAGGAATCCGGCCGTCTCCTCGACCTTCTTGCGTGAGAGGCAATAGATGATGCCTGCGTCGCCTTCGTGATCTTCAAGAAACGCGAGCAACTGTTTGCGCGGCTCATTTTTCTGTACCACGCGGTAGCGGATATTGGGTCGGTCAAAGCTCGCGACGAATTGTTTCGCCGATTCGAGCGCTAACCGCTCGACAATTTCCTTCCTTGTCGGCGCATCGGCGGTTGCGGTGAGCGCGATGCGCGGCACCTTCGGGAAGCGCTCGTGCAGCATCGAAAGCTGCCGATACTCCGGGCGAAAATCGTGTCCCCATTGCGACACGCAGTGCGCCTCGTCGATGGCGAACAATGAAATCGGCGTACGACCGAGGAGATCGATAAAGCGCGAAGTCAGCAGTCGTTCGGGTGCGACGTACAACAAATCAAGTTCACCGTTGAGCAAGCGCTGCTCCAGCTGAGAAGCTGCGCGCGCATCGAGCGTGGAATTCAGGAATGCCGCTTTCACACCTAGTTGCAGCAAAGCCTCCACCTGATCCTGCATCAGCGCAATTAACGGCGAGACGACGATAGCGGTGCCGTCGCGTGCCAGCGCCGGAATCTGGAAACACAGCGATTTACCCCCGCCGGTCGGCATCAGCACCAGCGCGTCGCCGCCGCCGATCAGGTGGTCGACGATGGCTTCCTGCTCGCCCCGAAACGCGGGGTAGCCAAAAACAGTGTGGAGGATTTCTTGCGGGGACGAGTGGGTGGCGTGGGACATGCGGCATGATATTTCATCCGGGCCGTGCGGTCACAGCCTGTGCGGTTTGCAAAAGCGCTTTGCACCGCTTGTTGCATCTGCCGCAATTGGTATCCGAACGATCAACCTGCCTCGTAGTTAAAAGCGGAGCGCGCCTATTGACGGGTGCTTTAGCGCGTTTATGCTAGTGAAGGCGCGCCAGTGCTAGAGTTTGCCCGGACGCTTACACCGTAACCGCTACCGCTACGTGTTCATGAACCCTACATTCGACGACCCGAAGTTACCGATATTGGGTAACACCAGCCGCATATCGGTATCACTGACGCCGAACCATCGCGCCAGCGTCGCCGCATATTGATCGACCGATGTCGTTGGCAGCAATCTTCCCGAGCCGACCTCATCGTTGTTGTTCAGACCCATGATGGGGAACGTACCGAAGAACTGCTGGCCTTTCACCGCGCCGCCCATGACGAAATGATGCGAACCCCAGCCGTGGTCGGAACCATCGCCATTGGTGGTGAGTGTGCGCCCGAAGTCCGAGCCGGTAAATGTGGTCACGCGATCCGAAATGCCGAGGCCGACGGTGGCGTTGTAGAAGTACGATAGCGCGCCGGCGACCTGCGTATGCAGACTAGGTTGGGTAGTGAGCTGGTCGTCGTGCGTATCCCAGCCGCCGATTGACACAAAGAACACCTGTCGTTTCGCACCCAGTGTATTGCGCGACGCCATCATGCGCGCCACGACGCGCAATTGCGCCGCGAGACTGCTGGTGGCGAGCTCTGCGGGCAGCGGCAGATCGGGCGCCGTGGCGAGGGCCGCCGCCAATCCGACGTTTGCGTCTATCGAACGCTGCGTGGTGGCCGCCAGATCCTGGGTAAACAAATTGGTGCCGGCTGCGGTGATGATAGAACGCAGATTTGCACCCGCTGAATTGGAACCGAACAGGCTGCCGGTGATACCAGTGATGGCGGTCGATCCTGATGTGCTCAGCTGATAGGCGACGGTGGACTGCCCGGCGAGGAAAACGGCGGCCCCGCTGATAGAGTTGCAAGTAAAAATACTGCTGGTATTTTGCGATGCCATCAAGTCGCCGATGCGGCCACCCCAGCCGTTCCGGGCGCCTTCGGGCGCACTTGCCTGCCATACCGATTGCTGGTCATTGTGCGAAAACAGTTTGGGTGGCAGTGGCACCGAAAGATTGTTGTACTGGATCTTGGTTGTCGGCACGATCAGCGGGCCGACGTTGGCGACCACGGCGAGCTTGCCCGCATCCCAGATGGTTTTCAATGCACCGAGCTCCGTCGGCAATGCAAATTGCCGACCTGCGTTGGATCCCGTTAACGGCACGCTGGGCGTGAGGGGCAGCAACGCCGACATCGGTCTGGCGATGGTCGAACGCGCACCCAAGTAAGTAGCGTACGACGCCGTATCAAATGGAATCACCGTATTGTTGTGATCATTGGCGCCGTAAAGGAAGACACAGACCAGCGCCCGATAGTCACTGGCCGACTGTGCAGCCGCAGCGCCGATGGTGGCCAGATTCAGCGCGAATGGTGCGGCAGTACCGGCGATGGAAAGGCGGCCGGCCGTACGCAGGAATTCGCGACGCGATTGATTGATGTTTTTCACGATGGCACTCATGTGGGCTCCAATCAATTCTGGAAAATGTATTCGGGGCTCGCCATGACGAGGAACACGGCGAGATTGACGCGGTTGCGCTGGTCGGTCGCCGCAGTAGTGGTGCCGATATTGACCGATGTGATCGCGGCGCGAACGCTGGCGCGCGTCGTGGCCGAGAGATTTCCGCCAGTCAGCAGCAATGCCACGCGGTCGATGAGGCCATCGGGGTTGGCCGCAAGTGCCAGTTCCACGCCGTAATCAGCCTGAATATCGCGCACACCGTTGGTCGTGGTGCCGATGCCGGAAGTGATCACACCGCGCATGTAGTTCAGGTAGCCCGCCACCGAAGTCTCGTTGGTAATCTGCGCCTCCGGCGCAACCAGGCCTGCCGTGCCCACCTTGCTGTTGGGAGGAATGTACCCGGGCCTGAAAAAATTGAATACCGACGGTGAATACATCGGCGTCTGACCAAGCTGGCTGGCCGGATCGCTGGTGGTGCCGAGCAGGAAGCGACCGTCGCGGGAGGTTGCATTGAACGCGCGCATCCATTGCAAAAACCGCACGACCGGCTCGCGCAGCTTGCCGTTGTTGCCCACTGCGACTGCGCGCGCCTCCGAATCCAGGAGCACCGCGCGAATCACGGCTTTCATATCGCCGCGAACGCCGCTGCCGTTATTGTTGAACACCGTCGCGACGCGCGATACATAGGCGGGCGAAGGATTGCTCGATACCAGCCGCTGTATCAGTTGCTTGCCGATAAATGGTCCGACATTCGGGTGATTGAACAGAGTGTCGAGCGCGAGTCGAATGTCGTTGTTGGTTGCAGCCAGCGTTTGGGCCGGGATGGTGACACCTAGGAATTGCTTTTGCGATATCGAGTGGTACTGGTCATAGGCCTGCATCGGTTTGATTTCGCGGTCAGGCTCCGTGGCGAGTCCGCCGCCGCCAAAGCGGTTGTTGGATGTATCCGGACCGGCCCAGCTCAGGCCGGTCATGACCTTGCCCATGCCGGAGACATCCGCGTTGGAATAAGTCTCGATCGGATTGCCTACCTGGTTCAGCTTAACGGTACCGTCCAGATTGAGCTGGTAAAGGCCAATACTCATCAACTGCATGACTTCCCGCGCGTAATTTTCATCGGGCACGGTGCCAGTGGAGAGATTTTCCTTCTGGTTGCGCAGGTGCGATAGATACAGGCCCATCATCGGCGAATAGGTCACCGCTTCCAGCAGGTTGCGATAGTTTCCGAATGCATGCACGCCCAACGTATCGAGATATTGTGCCGGTCCGCGTGGATAGCTGAAGGCAATATTGCTGCTGAGCGACACCACGAATATTTCCGACAGCGCGAACGCCACCCGCTGCCGCAGGGCATCATCGCTGCTCGAGAAGTTTTTCCAGATGCTCCACTGGAAAGAGGTCTGGCCGGTTCGCGCTGCCGGGTCCAGTGTGTTGAGGTACGCCGTCACCGGCGGCAGATGCAGCGATTGCGGTTTGGCAAACTGCGCGTTAATCCACGCGTCGTATCCCGACGCGGTGAGCGCATCGATCTCCGCTATCTTCGGGCCAAATGTTGCCTGCGCGAGGAAGCGAGAAGCCTCCTGGGCGGTCAGTCCACTGGTCTTTGTGGCGGCACATACGTTTACCGCACCGCCGGCAACCGCGAAGCGCTCCAGCTGCAAGGTGCGGTTGACCAGACTCAATTGCGGCAGCGAATACGTGAATACGCCAGCTTCGCCGTTGGTGAAGTTGAATTCGAATGTACCGACTGGTGGATTGGCACCCGGTGCAATCGGGCCGTTGATTTGTGGGTAGGGTGCACCCGAGGAGACTTGATAAATCGCACCGGTGAATCGCTTTGCATTGGCGTTGTCCTGCACACCCTGCAACGTCAGCCAGATCGCTTTTCCGGCGGGGTTGTAGCTATACCAGCCGCCGAATACCTGCGTGCCCTGATGAGAAATCTGTATGCCCCAGCCAGA
>JAJAYN010000583.1 GCA_026786225.1 Burkholderiales bacterium
ACATCTATCTTTCTGGTGATGCCTTTGGCAAATATCTCGAAGAAGAAAACAAGCGCATCGGCGATATTCTCGCCAAGCTGAACCTCAAGAAATAGCGCCGTGGCTGAGGGCGATGTTGCGCAACCAGGGACGCAACCCGGGACGCCAGCCGATGTGCCAGGCGCAGCGTCGGCCAAGCGACACGTCGGCCAGATTCTGGTGGCGGCAGGCGTCGTGGTATTCGGTGCAGCGCTTGCGTACGGCACCGCCTTGCTGCCGGAAGCGACCGGCTATGCAAAGGTCGGTCCGCGCCTGATGCCCACGATAGTCTCTGGCGGATTGATCGCGCTCGGGCTGGTGTTGCTGAAAGAAGCCCTGTTCGGCGGTTTCCGTGGCGTGGATGAAGTTGAAGCGGCAGCAAACCCAACCGACTGGCGCGCGATTGCGTGGATCAGCGCAGCCATTATCGCCAACGGCATCTTGATGGTGCCCGTCGGCTTCGTGCTCTCCGGCACGCTGCTGTTCGTGCTTGCCGCGCGCGGGTTCGGCAACACGGCCTGGGTCAAAAACGCGATGATCGGTCTCGTTATTGCGGTGATCACCTATGCTTTCTTCAACTACGGGCTGGGCCTCGGTCTGCCGCGTGGAATCCTGCCGGTCTGACAAAAGCGCCTGCCCGCAAACGGGCAAGTATTCAAAAAAACAAGGGCCAACATGGAAGTCCTGACTTTTCTTGCCAATGGTTTTTCGCTGGCACTTTCGCTGCAAAACCTGTTGTGGTGCCTGGTCGGTGTGACGCTGGGCACGGCTGTCGGTGTGTTGCCCGGTATTGGTCCTGCCGTCACCGTCGCGCTGCTGCTGCCGGTGACGACCAAGATTGATCCCTCCGGCGCGTTGATCATGTTTGCCGGTATTTATTACGGCGCCATGTACGGCGGATCGACGACATCGATCCTGCTCAACACGCCCGGCGAATCGGCCACCATCATCACCGCGATGGAGGGCAATCAGATGGCCAAGCGGGGTCGAGCGGGTGCAGCACTCTCGACCAGTGCGATCGGATCTTTCGTGGCGGGCACCTTGACTGTCGTGGCACTGACGTTTGTGTCGCCTATTGTGGTGGATGTCGCGCTGCGGTTCGGCCCGCCGGAGTTTTTTGCGCTCATGGTGCTGGCGTTCATCACCGTTTCGGCCGTGTTGGGTGAATCGGCGCTACGCCGTCTTACGGCGCTGTTTATCGGTCTGGCCATCGGGCTCGTTGGCATCGACAATCAGTCTGGAACCGCGCGCTTTGCGTTTGAGATTCCGCAACTGCTCGACGGCATCGAAGTGGTCACCGTGGCGGTCGGCCTGTTCGCGGTCGGTGAGACGCTGTGGGTCGCGTCCAAGGAACGTGCCATCGTCGATGCGGTGATGAAAATGACGGACTCGATCTGGATGAAAGCCGAGGACTGGAAACGGTCGTGGAAGCCGTGGCTGCGCGGCACCGCCATTGGATTTCCATTTGGCGCGATCCCGGCCGGTGGCGCGGAGATTCCCACTTTTCTCTCGTATGCGATAGAAAAGAAGCTCACTAAATATCCGGAAGAGTTTGGCAAGGGCGCCATCGAAGGCGTGGCCGGGCCGGAAGCCGCCAACAACGCGTCGTCAACCGGCACCATGACCACCTTACTGGCACTTGGCTTGCCCACGTCCGCCACGGCGGCCATCCTGCTGGCTGCGTTTCAGCAGTACGGCTTGCAGCCGGGGCCGTTGCTGTTTGTCAATTCTGCCGATCTGGTCTGGACGCTAATCGCGTCGATGTACATCGGTAATGTGATGTTGCTGGTGCTGAATTTGCCGCTGGTGGGTTTGTGGGTGAAGCTATTGGAGATTCCAAAGCACCTGCTCTATGCGGGGATTCTTATTTTCGCCACGCTCGGTGTTTACGGGATGCGCCAGTCCGCGTTTGATATTTTCCTGCTGTATGCGATCGGGCTCCTCGGTTTCATGATGCGTCGTTATGATTTCCCGACCGGACCTGTGCTGATCGGCATGATTCTCGGCCCGCTCGCCGAGGCGCAATTGCGTCGCTCGTTGTCGATCAGCCAGGGTGACTGGATGATATTCCTGCAAAAGCCGCTGTCCGCCACATTGCTCGCGATCACCGTACTCGTCGTGGTAGGGCCGTGGCTGATGAAAAAGCGCAAGAAAAATTAGTAAAACACAAGTATTGGCGCGGTTTGCAGAGAATAAATGCCTGCGAAGCCGCGCCAGTGCTCGTTTTAACCTCCTGGGAACTCCTCGAATCAAAATATCCGTTCGCCCTGAGGTATCGAAGGGTAAAGCGTACCGTGCTGAATCAATAGCTTACGGAGCCAGCGCTTCGAACCCTCAGCGCGAACGGCGGTTTTGTGAAGTTCCCTCCTGATAACCCCAACCAACCATTCAAGATGAAAATTCACTACGACCGTTTCTATCGCTACGCCGAATTCACCGAAATCCTCCACGCATTCGTCAAGAAATTTCCACAGCTGCTGTCGCTCGAGAGCATTGGCAAGAGCTTTGAGGGCAAAGACATCTGGGTCGTCACCGCGACCAACCAGAAAACCGGCGCGGCAGTCGACAAACCCGCCTACTGGGTTGACGCGAATATTCACGCCAGCGAATTGGCCGGCGGCGCAGCGAGTTTGTATCTGATCGATACGCTCACCAAAAATTACGGCAAACGCGACGACATCACCCGCTGCATGGACACGCGGGTGATGTACATCTGCCCGCGCATCAACCCTGACGGCGCCGAATGGGCGATGCGCCCGTTGGAAGAAGGCGGACCTAAAATTGTTCGATCATCCACACGGCCTTATCCGCACAACGAAGATCACGTCGACGGCATGGATATCGAAGACGTGAATGGCGATGGCCGCATCCTCTCGATGCGTATCAAGGACGACAACGGCAACTGGAAGACACATCCCGATGAGCCGCGCCTGATGATTCCGCGCGGGCCGACCGAGTACGGTGGCACCTACTACCGCATGCTGCCCGAAGGCACCATCCGCAATTACGACGGCGTCTCGATCAAGGTCAACAAGGACAAGCAGGGCCTGGATCTCAATCGCAATTTCCCTGCTGGCTGGCGGCAGGAGCACGAGCAATTCGGCGCGGGGCCGTACCCGACATCGGAGCCGGAAGTGCGCGCGGTCGTGCACTTCATTACCCATCACGGCAACATCACCGGCGGGCTTTCGTTTCATACCTGGAGCGGCGTGCTGCTGCGCCCGTTTGCGACGATGGCCGATGACGAGATGCCACCGGAGGATTTGTGGACGTACAAGAAACAGGGCGAGGAGGGCACCAGAATTACCGGCTATCCGGCGATCAGCGTGTATCACGAGTTTCGCTATCACCCCAAGGAAGTCATCACCGGTGCGTTCGACTGGATTTACGAACACCTTGGGCTATACGAGTGGACGATCGAAATCTGGTGCCCCATGCGTGAAGCCGGTATCAAGGATTACAAATACATCGATTGGTTCCGCCACCATCCAGTTGAAGACGATCTGAAAATGATCGCCTGGGCCGACAAGGAATTAAAAGGCAAGGGCTATATCGACTGGGCCAAATTTGACCACCCGCAACTGGGCGAAGTGGAGATCGGCGGCTGGGACAAAATTCACGCCTTTCGCAATCCGCCGCCGCATCTGCTCGAAAAAGAAATCGCCAAATTTCCCGATTGGCTGGTGTGGAACGCGCTGATTTCACCCAAGCTCGAACTCGTTCACGCAAAGGCCGAGAATATCGGCGGCGATTCGTATCGCATCGAAGTCGCGGTGCAGAACACCGGCTACCTTCCCAGCTATGTGTCCAAGCGGGCGCACGCGCGCAAGCAATCGCGTGGCGTGGTGGGTGAAATTTCGCTGCCCAAGGGCGCGACGTTGGTGTCAGGAAAATTGCGCGAAGTCGCCGGCGAACTGGAAGGCCGCGCGTACAAGCACACGTTGATGAGTTTCTGGACCGATACGACGCCGACAGCGGATAAGACGAAGTTGGAGTGGGTCGTGAACGTTGGAAAATGCGCACCGAAAGATAGAAAGGTCGATCTCGTGATCAAGCATGAGAAGGCTGGCACAGTGCGTAGCAGTATCAAATTGAAATAGCTGAATCGAATGCAATCTGTTGTCATTTCGAACCCAGCTTCATCTAGTGACTGCTTTCTGAAGGATGTGCCACCTGTGGATGTCTCATGCGTCGTGTGATTTTGGAAAGCAAAGGAACATCCCCCACGTGCGCATGAATGCAAACAACATTTTTCAAACGCTTCAGCGTCATCGCAGCTTGTTTTTTATTCGGCATGCACGCGGTAGCTGCCGAGCCGGGTGCCGCATACGCCCCCGATCCGCAAAAAGTACTGCGCTACGCTTTCCGGATTCCCGAGACCAGCTTCGACCCTGCCAAGCTTTCCGACTCGTATTCGAACGTCCTCATCTCGGCGCTATTCGATACGCCGCTGCGCTATGACTATCTGGCGCGCCCCATCAGGATGGTGCCGAGCACTCTGGTGGCGATGCCTGAAATATCCGCTGACTTTCGGACCTTCACGCTGCGGGTCAAACCCGGCATTTACTTTGCCGACCACGAGGTGTTTCGCGGCAAGAGGCGCGAATTGGTCGCTGAAGATTTCGTCTATTCGATCAAGCGATTGTTCGATCCCGCGTTATCGTCACCGGGGTTAAGCGAGATCGAAAATTACCTGGTCGGCTCGGCAGAACTGCTGAAGCGAGTGCGCGCCAGCAACAAGATGGACTACGACACGCCGCTCGAAGGACTGCGTGCGCTCGATCGTTACACATTCCAGGTCAAGCTGGTCGAGCCCAATCCCCGGTTCATGTATGCCATGGCCAACCCGCTCGTGGCGTCCGCGATGGCACGCGAGGTGGTCGAGCACTATGGCGACGATGTCGGCGCGCATCCGGTGGGCACCGGCGCATTCAAACTGGGATTCTGGAAACGCTCGTCGCGGATGGTGTTTGAGTACAACCCCAACTTTCGCGAGTCGTATTTTGACGGCGAACCGGCGGTCGACGACGCATTCGGGCAGGCTATTCTGGCCAGGATGAAAGGCAAACGCGCGCCACAGGTCGGCCGCATCTAAATTACCGTCATCGACGAGGAACAGCCGCGCTACCTCTCTTTCCTGAACAACGAATTCGATCTGCTGTGGCTGGTTCCCGGTGCCTTTGGCCATCAGGCCATGCCGCGGAACAAGCTGGCACCGAATCTGGCGCAGCGGGGGATTCAGTTGGGGCAGGACCCGAGCCTCGAAGTGCGCTACATCTTTTTCAATATGGACGACCCATTGATCGGCGGTTACACGCCGGACAGAGTCGCACTGCGTCGCGCGATATCGCTGGGTTATCGCACTCAGGATGAAATCAATGTCGTGCGCAAAGGGCAGGCGATTGCCGTGCATGCGCCGTATCCGCCCGGTGTGCAAGGTTACGAGGCCAATTTCAAAACGAGTGCAGGCGAATACGATCCCGCCAAGGCGCGGGCGCTGCTGGACATGTACGGCTACAAAGATATCGATGGCGACGGCTATCGGGAAACGCCCGATGGAAAGCCTCTCATCCTGAAGCACAACTCGACGCCAACCGAACTCGACCGGCAATATGACGAGATACTGAAACTGTCCCTCGATGAAATCGGTGTACGGGTAGCGATTCGCAAAGCGAAGTGGCCGGATTTGCTCAAGGAATCGAACGCCGGCAAATTGATGATGTGGCGTCTCGGCGGCGGCGCAACGAATCCCGATGCGAGCAACTGGCTGCAGTCGCTGTATGGACCCAACGCCGGCGCGCAAGGCAATCGCGCCAATTTCAAGTTAACAGCCTATGACGAGTTGTTCGCGAAGTCGCAGATACTCCCCGATGGCCCTGCGCGGACCAGCCTCATTCAGGAAATGGCGAAAATCGCCGTGGCCTACGCGCCATGGAAGTTGACTACCCAACACGTCGACACCGATCTTTGGTATCCCTACGTCATCGGCTACCGCCTGCACCCGATATGGACCGGCGACTGGTGGCGCTTCGTCGATATCGATGTGCCGCTGATGAAACTATACGAAGCGAAACGCTAATCCCATTTCCGCTTCGTTCGCAGAATAACGATTTCCCTGGCCCGTCATTCCGCGCGGTGCGTTCCAGTACGCACTCATGTCATCTGCCGCGATTAGAAAGCTTTTTCACGAGCGAGAATTCGCCGGATCGTGACAACGTGAAATAAAGGGCGCGGTTTGGGAGTGCGCCCGATTGACCATACCGTGCAGTGCGTTTGCCACACAGACTGTGGTCGATGAAAAAAGTGACGCTGGGAATTGGCTGGCCAAATACGCACCGAAATTTTCGACAAATAAATCGATATCGTCGCTTTCGAATTGGTTGTCTGCCAGCGGGTGTTTGCTTGGAAATTTCTTCTTCAGATAATCGAGCGCCTTACGAACCTCTCTTAATGCAACGCCGTGTTTCCGGCGGATGGCGGCGAGGACAAATAGCTCCACAAGATTGACGAACGAAAGCTTCTTGCCAGGTCGGTCCGCGAGTTCGATTACCGAGCGGAAATGCTTGGTGCCGTCCCTGGATTCGTAAGTTTGGCCGAACGCCCACGCGCGCACTGTCGAAACGGGAACGCGCAAATAGTGCGCCGCTTCGCTGGCCGAGTAACGGGGCGCTTCTTGAAGCGCGTGTGCGGTGATGAAGGTCTTGGACATAGTGTTTAAGATAGTGGACGTTATGATAGTCCGCGCGCAGGTAGATTCAAACCCCATCCTCATGGTTGGATGTCGTTTACCAGCGAAAAATATTGAAACCCTAGGATCTACGAGCCTTTCCAGCCAAAAAGCAGCCAGAGTACCCGCCAAATATAGAGTTTCACCTTTTTTCGCTGTTCTTAGCCAGCTTATTCAAACTGCTTCTTGAACGTCGCCAGTTCTTCCGTCAGCCAATTCACTTCGCGCCTGAGCGACGCAACTTCCGCCTCCAAATGCGCAACGCGATCATCGCCCGCGCCTTCGACCACATTGCCGCCGACGTTCATGCTCGTTGCAATTTCAGCGCGCTCTACTGCCATCGCGCCAGCGAGCAGATGCGCCCAGCGCGATTCCTTGGTGCCGGGGGCGCGCGGCAGTTGCATCACCAGCGATGGCTCATTTGCGGCGAGGTCTTCAAGCGAGCGCTCGACACTTTCCACCGAGGCAAACGGATACATCCGCGCGGTGCGCTGACGCAATTCGCCGCAGGTCTGCGGGCCACGCAACAGCAGCAGCGTGACTAACGAAAGTTTGGCGTCGTCCAGCGAGAAAACTTCGGCAAGCCGATGCTGGTACTTCGCGACGCGGCTGCCGGCGGGATAGTAAGTTTGGGCGAGGTTGTTTTGCTGCAAGCGTGTCAGCGATGCTTCCACCGTTTCTTCGCCGAGGCTCATGACTGGCTCGCGGTTGCTCAGTTGATTGCAGGCATTGACCACGCTGTTGAGCGAAAGCGGATAAACGTCCGGCGTGAGCGAGGCTTTTTCGGCGAGAACGCCCAGCACGCGGGCTTCAAATGCGGAGAGATTAAGTTCAATCATGTATGAAGGGTATGGCGTGAGAGAGCTGCCGTCAAGGCGGGCAGCAGCGGGTGACTGGCCGCTATAATTATTGACTGTCCATTCTGGAAATGCGCAAATGAATCGTAGAGACTTCATGCAACTTGGGGCGCTGGTCGGCGCGATTGGGAGCGGGCCTGCGATGGCGGCGAGCACAACATCTGCACGGGGATTCAACATCGTCGAGGCAAGCGTCGCCGATCTACAGGCGGCGATGCAGTCCGGCAAGGTCACATCGCAAAAGCTGGTGAAGCTGTATCTGGCGCGCATCCGTGCCGTCGACAAAGCCGGACCACGCCTCAATTCGATCATCGAATTGAATCCCGATGCGCTGTCGATCGCCAAGGCGCTGGACGCCGAGCGCAAGGCAAAGGGCCCGCGTGGGCCGCTGCACGGTATTCCGGTACTGTTGAAAGACAACATCGCGACGGCAGACAAGATGCAGACCACGGCGGGTTCGCTTGCGTTACTTGGTGTGAAGCCACCGCGTGACGCGTTTCTCGTGACCAGGCTGCGTGAAGCGGGCGCGGTCATCCTCGGCAAAACCAACCTGAGCGAGTGGGCCAATATGCGCTCAACGCGTTCCACCAGCGGCTGGAGCGCGCGTGGCGGCTTGACCAAAAACCCGTACGCACTCGATCGCAATACCAGCGGCTCCAGCTCCGGTTCCGGCGCCGCCATTGCGGCCAGCCTCGCGGCAGTCGCGGTCGGTACCGAGACCGATGGCTCCATCACGTCGCCGGCAAACGTGGGCGGTCTGGTCGGGATCAAACCGACGCTCGGGCTCATCAGTCGCAACGGCATTATTCCCATCGCCCATTCGCAGGATACGGCCGGGCCGATGACACGCACCGTTGCCGATGCCGCCATATTGCTGACGGCGATGGCAGGTGTGGATGCGCGCGACGCGGCCACGCAGGACCCGGCGATGAAGATTCTCGACTACAGCACGTTTCTCGATGTCGATGGTCTCAAGGGCGCGCGCATCGGTGTCGTGCGAAGCAATTTTGGTGGGCGCAACGATCTCGCATCCGCCGTTGTGGAAAGTGCGCTCAAGGTCCTCGCCAGCAAGGGCGCCATACTGGTAGACGTGGATGAAGTACCCAATACCGCCAAGTATGAGAAAACCGAATACGAGGTTCTGCTCTATGAATTGAAAGCCGACATGGCCGCGTACCTTGCCGAATTTGCGCCGGGTTCAACAATCAGGACGCTCAAGGACATCATCGACTTCAATGATAAAAATCGTGCGCGCGAGCAGCCTTTCTTCGGGCAGGAACATTTTGTACTGGCAGAGGCGAAGGGTGGCCTCGACAGCAAGCCATATCTGGAGGCGCTGGCCAACAATCAGCTTTATTCGCGTGCCGAGGGCATCGATAAAGTGTTGAAGCAACACAAGCTCGACGCGCTGGTCGCGCCGACCGGCGGTCCCGCCTGGTTGACGGACCTGATCAATGGGGACGGCTACGAGGGCAGCTTTACGTCGCCTGCAGCGGTGGCCGGATACCCGCACGTGACGGTACCCGCCGGACAGGTTTTCGGCCTGCCCTGCGGCATATCCTTTGTCGGGTCTGCATGGAGCGAACCCACGCTGATTCGCCTCGCGTACGCGTTTGAGCAGGCCAGCAAACAGCGGCGCGCGCCGACCTACGCGAAATCGCTGAACCGGTCCGCATCGACATGACTTGCATTTCGTTACAATTTGCAACGCCGGATTGACTAGTCAGAACGGCCCCGCCTTACCATATCCTGCACAATCGCTACCGGCGCGACAACGATCCACAACTCTCCCAATCCCTGCTCTTCCCGGACCATGCCTGCTTCCTGCAGTTGATCGCCGGGGGACGCTGACCAAACCAAAATAAGATCATGGAAAAATTCAATAACGCCCCTGTGAATGCATGGCAGCGCCAACCCGGCTGGGTGCGCAAGGGGCTCATCCCGATACTGATCCTGGCGGTCATTGGCGGCAGCATCTGGTGGGCCATGAAACCGCCCGCAGATGCGACCAAAACGGGCGATGCAGCCAAGGCTGCTGCCCCAGGCGCACCGGGCAAACCGCCTGGCGGTGGTCGCTTTGGCGGGTTTGACCCGACGCGCACGCAGCCGGTACTGGCCACGCCCGCGCGCCTGGCGGATCTCAATGTCGTACAGAACGGTCTGGGGACCGTTGCCGCACTGCGCGTAGCGACCGTGAAGGCACGCGTGGACGGCCTTTTGCAGAACGTGCTTTTCCAGGAAGGTCAAATCGTCAAAGCGGGTGATGTGCTGGCCGAAATTGACCCCAAACCATTGCAGGTGCAGCTTGCGCAAGTCGAAGGACAACTCGCGCGCGATCAGGCGCAATTGAGCAACGCGAAGCTGGATCTTGAACGCTATCGTGTATTGCTGGCGCAGGATTCAGTGGCCAAGCAACAACTGGACAGCCAGGAATCTCTGGTGCGCCAGTTCGAAGGCACCGTGAGAATCGATCAGGCCCAGGTCGACAATGCCAAGCTGCAACTTTCATACACGCGTGTCACCGCACCGATCTCTGGTCGTCTCGGGTTGCGCCAGGTAGACGCGGGCAATATTGTGCGTTCGTCGGATACGCTGGGCCTCGTCGTCATCACCCAGATCGACCCGATTACGGTGGTATTCACCATTCCGCAAGACAATTTGCAGCGCGTCCTGCAACGCCTGAATGCCGGTGAGAAGCTCGGTGTGGATGTGTGGGATCGCGAACAAAAAAACAAACTCTCCACCGGCACGCTGATCACGGTGGACAACCAGATTGACACGGCGACCGGCACGATCAAGCTGAAAGCGCAATTTCCAAACACGCAGGGTCTTTTGTTTCCGAACCAGTTTGTAAACG